>JBBRWF010000274.1:0-6452 GCA_038249405.1 Anaerolineales bacterium | reverse complement strand
GCTTGCTCCAATTTTTGGACGCATGGCTATCCTCGGGGGCTTTTCTCCACTCGCGGTTGTAGCGCTGCGCACCGGCCTGGCTGCAGGGTTAATGTTCGTCATTATTGCCATTTTTAGTAGAAAATTCTTATATATTTTCCCGGTTGGTCTGGCGGGTTGTTTTCTCGCAGGCATTATTAATGGACTTGGCTCCATTCTTTATTACATGGCGCTGGGTACCTTGCCAGCAAGTTTGGGGCAGTTGCTATACGCACTCTACCCGGTTTTTGTGGCAGTTTTCTCATTTTTGGACAAACAACCTGTCAGCCGCTTAACCTTGATACGCGTTAGCGTGGCCGGGCTGGCGGTGTTCTTATTGACAAGTGTGGATGCCGTACACGCGCCTTTGCCTGCCGTGCTCATGATGATTGGAGCCGCTGCCATGTATGCTCTGCACATCCCAATCAACCAGCGCGTGCTCTATGAAATTCCTGCGCCTACAGTGACTCTCTATACCCTGCTGGCAATGAGCCTGGTCACAATCCCCTTTTACCTGATTTTTGACCGTCAATTGCCCGCGGCTGGCACTTCCTGGTGGCCGCTGTTAGCGCTCACGCTGGTGACATTCACATCACGGCTGACATTATTTTTGGGAATAAAAAACATCGGGGGATTACAGGCTGCCATTCTTGGTCTGGCAGAATTACTGATCACAATTATCATTAGCCACTTCTTACTCGGAGAAATGTTGACTCTAACGCAACTTATCGGGGCAGGAATACTGGGTGCAAGTCTGATAATGGTCGCCCTCGACAAACATACTCCTTCAAATCGTCATCCCAAAGGCGGCTGGCTTTCGTGGATTCATCCACCTGAAATTAAACCCTGGAGCTTACAGGATTAAGATTCAAAATCCCAACCGGTCTGGTTGGGATTTTGATATTCAGTCGCCTGGGAGTTACTCTTCGTATTCAAACACATATCCTGTGCCGCGCACGCTGACAATGCGCCTGAATATTGCCGGGAACCTATAAAGTTTATGCCGCAAACGACTAACCAAAGGACGTAAAATCTCCTGCGCTTCCCTTTGAGAAACATCGTAGCCTTGAACCAGCAAGACAAGCTCGCGGTGCGAAAAAACCTTCCCTGCATTCTCCAGGAACACCTTTAGTAAATGCCCTTCGGCAGGCGTGAGTGATTCTTCTCGCGTTCCTGATGATACAACCCTGCGCTGCAAATCCACTTCGGTATCATCTGACAGCTTGAAGATGTGCGCCTCCCCGGCATCCCCGCTTTCATTCATATGGAGTGCGCGCCGCTCCAGGCCCTTTTTGACGCTTTCCAAAATCTGCATTGGAGAAGCCGGTTTGAGCAAATAGTCATGAACACGCTGCCGCAGCGCTTCCACGGCCGATTCCATCGATCCGTAGGCCGTCAGCAAAATAATCTCAGTATCCGGCGAAATTTGATTTACCACTTGAACAACATCAAGACCATTCATACCTGGCATCTTTAAATCCAAAAGGATTAAATCAACAGCGTAACGTCGAACGTGCTCCACCGCCAGTTCGCCATTCGCGATGGGCGTCACATTGTAGCCTTCCAACCGCAAAATATCACTTAGCGATTGCCTGGCAATTGATTCATCATCGACAACCAGAATATTGTTTTTCATAATAAGTTCTCCCTCAATTGATTGATGGGCAGTAAAACGCGAAAACAAGCCCCCGGAGTGTGTTCAATGATCAGGTCAAGCCGGCCGCCATGGGCAGTGACGATGTCATAACTAACAGAAAGCCCCAACCCTGTTGTTCCCTTTGTGCTGACAAAAGGTTCAAAGATATTCGCCTGCACATCCAGCGGAACACCGGCACCACTATCTTGAAAATTAATTTCCAGCATTTTCCTCTTTTGAGTGATACTGATCCACAGTTCGCCTCCATCCGGCATGGCATCAAAGGCATTTAAAATTAGATTGATAAATACCTGTTCAATCTGATTACTGATTGCTCTAATGCTGGGCAGCCGCGCCGGCCAGGATGTGGTTACGCGAATGTTTCTTTCGCGCAATTGCTGTGCCAGTAAATTCAAAACATGATCGAGCAAATCCAACACCTGAACAGGTTTAAATTCAGCGCTTGGCCGGTAGAAATCAAGCATGCGCTGAACAGTTGTCATCAATCGTTCCAATTCCTGCTGTGTCATGTCCAAATATTTGTGACGCATTTCCTGAGGAATATCTTCCCGCGTGGCAAGGTGAAAGCAATTGCGCAGCCCTTGCAAGGGATTATTTATTTCGTGCGCTATCGAGGCCGTCAAACGACCGGCAACAGCCAGCTTTTCGGCTTGAACCAAAGCCTGTTGAGATTCTTCCACTCGCCGAACATAGGCTCGTAACTCCTCGTAAAGCCTGGCGTTCTCCATCGCTATGGTTGCCTGGCGTGCCAGAATCAAAAACATTTCAAGATCAGCTTCTCTAAAGCGAGGCTCGCCGCTATCCCTGGCGACAAAAATTACCGAGCGCATATTGATCAAGGAAGTCGATACACACATCAAAGTGCTCAAGTCGAGATCATTAAGCTCGACATCCAATCCCCATACGGGAGCCTCTTGTGTAGCGGCCCTTGCAACCGCATTCCCCAATGCGTCAACCGGGCCGCCAGCCAATATCTTGCCGCGACCCGCCAATAAATGAATCTGCTGATCTTTCTCAGCAACCTGGTAAAAACCCATATTCGTGGCAGCTAATTGGGCCAAAACTAAATCCAATATCAGATCCAGCAATCGCTCTGGGCGCGTTTCAGAGAGCAAAGTTTCAGTCACACTAAACAAAGGCCGCAAAGCCTGTACCCTGGCGGCATCCTGCTTTTGTTGGCTATCAGTCAAAGCCAGTTCCACCGCCTGTACCAGCTCGCCTCGCTCAAATGGTTTCAGAATAAGCCCGTCCACCCCACGCCGCAAAGCCTGAATGGCTGTCTCAACCGTGCCAAATCCTGTCATCGCCAAAATAGCCATGTCGCGTCTAAGCCCGCGCGCTTTTTGGATTACATCAAAACCGCTAACCTCCGGCATACGAATATCCACAAGCAACAGTTCAAATCGTTCATTTTCAAGAGTTTCCAGCGCCAGACGCGGATCGGTTTGCACGAAGACTGTATAGCCCGCACGCGAAAGAAGCCGCTCGCATAATAATGTTATTCCCGGCTCATCGTCGATCACTAAAATTCGGGGCTGCTTCATACAGCTTGATCCAAAGGAAGCCAGACAATAAAATTCGAGCCAACGTGCAACTGGCTTTCCACTTCAATCATGCCGCCGTGATCAGTCACTATTCCATAGGTTACTGAAAGCCCCAGGCCCGTACCGCCCCGATCACCCCGGGTAGTAAAAAAGGGCTCAAATATTCGTTCCAAATTTTCGGGAGAAATACCAACGCCAGTATCGCGTATCGAAAATGTTATCCAGGGACGGCCAAAACGTGTTTGTTCTGCCGTTTCAACATCCAACCTGCCTCCGCCGGGCATGGCATAAAGCGCATTGTTGACAAGGTTTATCACTACTTGCTTGATCTGGTTTCTATCAACAGAAACCCAGGCAAGGTTCTTTCCCATTTTTACGACAGGCTGTACATTATTGGTCTGCATTAAATGTTTGGTTAATACCAGCATATCATCCACTATTTCATTGATATCTGCCTTAACGCGGACAGTCTCAGCCTGGCGGGCAAAATCGAGTAACCGCCGAACAACACTTCGGGCGCGGCGAGCCTCCTTTAGCACCAATTCCAGGTCACTGCGAACCGCAGCATCCACCGGCAGTTCATCAAGAGCCAATTCTGTAAAGCCTACAACACTCGTGAGGGGATTATTTAATTCATGCGCAACGCCAGCAGCCATCTCGCCCACAGCTGCCAGCTTGGCTGCCTGTATCAACCGGGCCTCCGCTTCGCGCTGGGCGCTAATTCGGGCCTGAAGTTCTTGCTGCGTTTGTTGAAGCTCAAATACATTATTTTGAAGAAGACCCACTTCAACATTGGCTGGTTCTGGATTTACCGCATTGTTAAAGTGCGCAACCAGCTTCCAAATACCCAGAGCGTGTGAAGAAAGCACTTCTCTAACGCCCACCACAATAAAACTCTGTCCAGATATTTCAACTATGTAAAGATATACACAATGCAAGGTTTCCTGAAGGATTGGAGAAACCATATGCGCATGCTGATTTGCTTTACCATTACCCGGCCTGTCCGCAAATTTAGCATCACGCAGTATCTCTAGAAGAGGCTCAATGCTGTCTTGCGGTAATTTACTGACTGTTTCCAACTCAAAATCATTGCCGGTATGCGAAACAAACCCTGCCCATACCGCACCGGTCAGCTTGACAGCTTCCTGCAATATTGATTTCCAGGAGGTTTTTTTACTCACATCTTAATTATACAATACCCTTCTTATATATACGCGCAATTTTCAAAGGACTTTACAAATTTTAGAATGGTAAAATTGACCAGTCACACCACTTATTCTGATAAGGTAGACAATAACAATGAAAGAATTGATCGTTATTGGCGGCGGGCTTGCTGGCTCTGAGGCGGCCTGGCAGGCTGCTCAGCGCGGCATTCACGTCAAGCTTTATGAAATGAGACCAATCATCTCTACCGGAGCTCATCAAACCGAAAACCTGGCCGAGCTGGTTTGTTCAAATTCCCTCGGCTCAAATCTGACGGATCGTGCATCGGGAGTATTAAAATCCGAGTTACGCAGTCTTAACTCCATGCTGCTTGAAGTTGCCGAAGAAACCTCAATTCCTGCTGGCGCCGCCCTGGCAGTTGATCGTGATTTATTTGCCGCCAAAATCACCCGGCGCATCCAGAACCACCCAGACATTGAACTTATCCGGGAGGAAATTCAGGCAATTCCAAATGAACCTTGCATTATTGCATCGGGTCCGCTCACATCTGCAAAACTTTCACAATCCATCTCAACCTTCAGCGGCCAGGAAAATCTGTATTTTTTTGATGCAATTTCCCCCATTGTCACCGCCGAATCAATCAATCTGGATATTGCCTACCGCGCCGCGCGCTGGAATGCCAATCAGCAGGACGAAGGCGATTATATCAACTGTCCTTTTCACCAGAAAACCGATTATAAAAATTTTGTCGAAGCCTTACGAACTGCTGAACGAATTAAGCTGCACGATTTTGAAAATGTTTTAGAACAGGGTGTGACTGCCGGGCTGGACAACTATTTTGAAGGCTGCCTGCCCGTTGAAATTATTGCTGCGCGAGGCGAAAAAGCGCTTGCCTATGGCCCAATGCGCCCTGTCGGTCTGCCCGACCCAAAAGTACCTCGCCCGCCTTATGCTGTGGTGCAATTGCGGCAGGATAATCTTGCGGGAAGTCTTTACAACATGGTAGGATTTCAGACCAATCTTAAATTTACAGAACAACGCCGGGTTCTGCGCATGATCCCCGGCCTCGAACAGGCAGAATTCGTTCGCTACGGTCAAATGCACCGCAACACTTTTATTGCCTCCCCCAGGTTGTTGCGGCCCACCCTGCAATCCAACCAGCGTGAGGATTTATTTTTTGCCGGGCAAATCGTTGGCGTGGAAGGTTACATGGGTAATATTGCGAGTGGTCTGCTGGCCGGTATAAATGCCGCCCACCTGCTCAATAATAAACCGCTGATTGAACTGCCCCGTGAAAGCATGCTTGGCGCGCTCTGCTATTATATAACGCACGCTGAAATGAAAAACTTTCAACCCATGAAAGCCAATTTCGGCATTTTACCCCCGCTTGAAAACGCCGCTGCAAAATCAAATAAACGTGAACGTGCAGTTCATTACGCCGAGCGTGCCAGCAAAATTTTGAATGAGTTTTTAATAGACCATGAAGCGTAAGCGTTATCTCCTTAGTTTGCTGGCAATCGATGGCTTATTAATCCTGTCAATTTTTGCCTGGAACTTCTGGGCAAATGCCAATATTAAATCAAATACCTTTGATGGGCAGCGTGCTTTGAAAGATGTCGTAACCCAGGTCAGTTTTGGCCCGCGCACCCCTGGCTCAGATGCCCACAAGCAAACTATTCTTTATATCCAGCGCGAATTGCAGCGCTCTGGATGGCTAAGCCAGGTACTTGAACAGCCAATAAATGGTCACACGGCTTATAACATATTGGCTACGCGCAATACGCAGGCTCCCATTGTTCTTTTAGGAGCTCATTACGACAGCCGCCTTCTGGCTGATAATGACCCGTCTCAAGTCAATCAAAGTCAGCCAGTTCCGGGTGCAAACGACGGCGCCTCTGGCGTGGCTGTCCTGCTGGAGCTCGCAAGAAGTCTGCCAGCAAATAGTACGCCTTGCGCCCTGTTGTTTATCGATCTCGAAGATAATGGCCGCCTCCCCGGCTGGGACTGGATCCAGGGCTCTAAAGCTTTTGCGGCCGCCATGACAATTAACCCGCAAGCGGTGCTAATCG
>JBBRWF010000273.1:0-6481 GCA_038249405.1 Anaerolineales bacterium | reverse complement strand
TGCCTGTTGGGCAAAACCCAAGTCTGAACAGGATGACATGACCTTGAGTGAGAAAAACGCAAACTGCAGTTGCATGGGCGAAAATGCTCTGCGTGAATCAAGCTGTAATTTCCCAGGGCTGGGAAAATACTTTGATGCAGCGATTGACAAACCAGACCCGGCCAAACCCGCTGAACCTGGCGCTCAACCTGCCGAACCTAAATTCCCGGATCCACCGGCTAAACCGGCTGACATCAACAATGTGCTGCTTCTGCAGAAATACCTGGCCGATCTTGACGTTTATAATAAGGATGTCGATAAGATCCGAACCGACTACCAGACGAAGATCGATGATTGGAAAAAAGAACAGGACAACTACAAGACCGCCATCGAGACTTATCAGACGGACCTGACCGAACTCAAGGTTAAGCGAGCCATCGCAGTTGGCTCGGCTGAATCGACTATTCGGCGGTACAAGGATGATTATGGCTGGACATTTATCAATAAAGAGGATCGCACCACCTACCTGAACACGCTTTATACCACCTGGGGCGCTCAGTCGATTATCATCCTGGTGCTTTTCATCGGTACGGTCATCATGCAAAAGCGCCGCGAAGCATGACCAGTCAAGTTACAGAGTAGCGTGAGTTGCCAAAATAGAGTTGTATGACAGTTAATCAGCCCCAAATCCAAAACCCAGATTCACCGGTCAGATTTGAACTGACCGGTGAATCTGTTCATATCTGGCAGGCTTCACTTATTCAAAACGGACGGAAGCAAGAATTATATTCACTGCTCGCTGAGGAAGAGCGCCAGCGTGCACAGCGTTTTCGTTTTGATATACATCGCGAGCGTTACATCGCCGGACGCGGAATGCTCAGGATTCTGGTGGGTGCATATTTGAATATAGATCCTGCGTTGGTCAGGTTTTGCTATTCGGTTCATCAAAAACCGATGCTTGACCCATTTCATAAGAGTGAATTAAACTTCAACCTGGCGAATTCGGATGATAGGGTGGTTTATCTGTTCTCCCTGAAACGCCGATCCGGGATTGACCTTGAATATGTACATCCGATGCTTGACGAAGATCATTTTGGAAAGCTGTATTTTTCCGAGAGGGAAAGCCGCAACCTTGGTGCGCTTCGTGATATAGAGAAGACTTCCTATTTCTTCAGACTCTGGACCTGCAAAGAAGCTTTTCTGAAAGCGATAGGCAAAGGCTTGACTGGCGAGTTGAGTGAGGTGGAAGTTGATTTTCTGCCAGACGGCACTGCCCGTTTTTTATCTTTGCCCGGAGAAGCAGCGCAGGACTGGCAGTTGATGCTGTTCTCGCCCTGGGAAAATTTCCAATCGGCATTGGCAATTGAAGGCGACTCTGCTAAGATTAACTTTCTGGATATGGAGCAGATGTTTGCTAGCCGGGGTATATAAAAGAACGACTGTTGATGACCTGCGTGCTGGAACGCAACGCTTTGAGGTTAGCTGGCACAAATTAATGAAAGGCGCATAACGAGTGAAGAAGATTTTTTCCCCTTACCGGATTTGTCCAATTGGTGCGCACATTGATCATCAGGGCGGCTGCGTGTTGGGGCGCACAATACAGCTTGGCACAACGCTTGAATATTCCAGGCTAAACTCAAGCGAGATTCATCTTAGCAGCGATCAATTTGGTGAAACGAGGTTTTCGATCGGCGCCGAAATTGACCGGACGCATTGGGCGCGTTACGCGCAGGCTGCAGCGCGTGTGTTGAAAAATATCCAGTGCGGCATGCGCGCGTATGTCAGCGGTTCGTTGATTGGAGCAGGATTAAGTTCGTCTGCTTCGGTGGGGCTGGCCTATCTCAAAGCACTCGCAGATGTGAATGGGCTCGAACTGTCGAAGAGCGAACTGGTGCAGCTGGATTTTGATCTCGAATGCGGACAACTTGGTTTGCAAAATGGGATTCTCGACCCGATGACGATTGTTTATGGAAGAAGAGATGCTTTGCTGTTTATGGATACAATTGCCGCTTCTGCAACCCCTATTTCGGATCCATCTTCGGGTGACTTTGCATGGATCGTGGCATATTCAGGTATCTCGCGTGAACTGACCAGAAGCGGTTTCAATGTGCGTGTGGCGGAATGTCATGAAGCGGCGTCTCTGCTGCAAAACGGCGCCTGGAAGCTATCGGATGTGCCGCGGGAATTATTTGATAAAAAGAAGATGAGCCTGGCTGAAAATTTACGCCGCCGCGCCTGCCATTATTTTGGAGAAGTTGAGCGAGTTTTCGCTGGTAAAACGGCCTGGGAAGTATCGAATCTGGAAGAATTTGGCCGGTTAATGAATCAATCCTGCCATTCGTCGATCAATAATTATGAATCTGGAACCCAGGTTTTGATTGAGCTGCACGAGATCGCCAGCAGTGCAATTGGAGTGTACGGCAGCCGTTTCAGCGGCGGTGGTTACGGCGGGTGCGTCATTGCTTTGGCTAACCGAAAACAGGCTGAATATTCGGTTAATGAAATTGCTGAAAAATTTTCAGCAAGATACCCTGAGCTGCCTTCCCGCGCTTTTGTTGCCGAAATGGGGGATGGTATTTTTTCGGCAAGCAAGGGGATTAGATGATTCGATCAGCAGTATTACTTGCGGCGGGACGCGGCAAACGCCAACGTCCCTACACAGATGAAACACCCAAGCCGCTCTTATCGGTCAACGGACGGGCGACTCTGGATTACGTTTTGTGCGCTGTCTCAAAAGCGGGCGTTGAGCGCGTTTGCATCGTAACTAATTACCTTGAACATAAGATTTTTGAGTTTGTAGGTGATGGTTCCGGGTGGAATTTGCAGGTGACCTTTGCTCACCAAAACGAATTGCGCGGTAATGGCGATGCGTTGAAAAGTGTACCGCGCGAATGGGTGCGGGATGAACCTGTGATGGTGGTGGCAACCGATTACATCCTGGAAGAAAATTCCTTACGCGATCTGGTTGAAGCCCACACGAAGCGCGGTGCGCATATCACCATGAGCTTAAAAAAATGTTCCCCAGATAATTTGGTGGCGCGCTCAAGCGTGGATATAGATGCGCATGGACAGGTAAGACGAATAATTGAAAAGCCGAAACTGGAAGAAATTATGAGTCCGTATGCCGCTTCAATCATGTTTATATTCCCATACACGATCTGGGAATATTTGTCCAAAATACGCCCATCCATGCGCGGCGAAATTGAAATGCAGACTGCGGTTCAGATGATGCTCGATGATGGTTACGCAGCTTTCGGGCTGTTGCAAAGTGCGCCGGATGAGTGGAGTGTTGGGTTAGCGAATAGCTGATGGATAGATTTTGGCCGTAAGTTTTCGTGTAGAGGTTGGCCGTTTTTGATTAGTCAAAATCCCTGGTTGCGAGAATGAAAAGGCCGCTTAAGCCGCTCTGGCAAACAGACATTTTAGATAGGCGCCTTCTTTAAATCCAATAGGATGATCCAGCCCGTGACCGGTTCGTTCAATTTCTGTCAAGCGGCGGTTGGATTCTCTCGCAGCTTGCTGAATGCATTTGAAAAAGTCCTCGGCGTCGACACGGCTTGAACAGGAAGCCTGAACCAGCATACCACCTCGCCGCAATACTCCAAGCCCGAGGCGAGTCAATCGTTGATAGGCAGCCAGCGCAGCGGCAGTTTGCGTCTGGCTTTGGGCGAACATGGGAGGATCGATGATTACCAGGTCAAACAGTCGCTTTTCAAATGCCATGTCTGCTAGAACTTCAAAGGCGTCTGCAACTATAGTCTCATGGTCAAGCGATCCACCGGTGGGTAAATTGTTATAGTTCATATTACGTACTGCAGCATCCATCGCGGGAGCGCTGATGTCCACACTAACTACTTGTTTCGCAGCACCACGAGCCGCGTAAACAGAAAACCCGCCAGTATAAGAGAAAACATTTAGCACAGATTTGTTTGCGGAGAGGCGTTCAACTCGTGATCGGTTGTCACGCTGGTCGAGGAAAAAACCTGTCTTTTGTCCAAAAATTGGGTCGCTCTCAAAGGTCAGGCCATTTTCCTGGAAAAGAATCGGACCCAAGGGGGCCGGCCCAGAGAGTGCCTGCCCATTCCTTAGCCCGGACAGGAATTCGGGCTGTTTCAGCATCGACCGGCTGAAACGCAAAATCAAACTTGCAGCCGGGCTTACTTGCGCCAAAGCAGAACAGAATTCTTTCAAATGGGGGATCCAGCCCGGGGTGTAAAGCTTGATGACCAATGTCTCAGCGTAGCGATCGATCACAAGCCCGGGTAAACCATCATTCTCTCCGTGAACAAGCCGGTAGCCAGTGGTGGCTTTTTCGGCAGGTTGTTCAACCAGGGGTACGCGTATATTAACCGCTGCGGTCAGACGGTCCTTAAACCATTCCGCGTTGATCGTTGCGGGTAGTCTTGATTGCAAGATTCGCACACGGATTGGTGATGTGGGATCGTACAGTCCCACTGCGAGAAAGCGGCGGTGTTCATCGAAGATGACAGCCAGATCTCCAGGCTTACCAGAGTGGCTTTGCTCAGTGATGGCTTGATCAAAAATCCAGGGATGTCCCGACCGCAAAGCGTGTTCTGCCTGAGGGCTGATTCGCGTAGCGATCCGTTTGGCGTCTGGGCCGGGAATGGAAGAAAAGGTTGTGTTGAAATCCATTGTTGGGAAAGTTTATCCTGTTACTCAAGGGTGGATTGGTTCATAATCATTAAATTAGTTTATACCAATTTTTGACTGTGAAAATAGGATTTACATTTAAGGCTGGCGAGTCTAAATTAGGACGAAAACAAAAAAAACCTTAATTTCACTTAATTTACGTAGTTGTATCAGTCTGCTGGGGAACGAACCCTAAAATCAAGTAGGTCAGGTCTTATCTAATTGGCTGGATGGCATTGGTGGTTTTGGCCAGTTAGAAACTCGGATAGGGTTGAGTTCCTCTTTTTGGGCAAGTTGAGCACAAACCTGCTCTGTATGCATATCCAGGGGTTGAAAACTATTAAGATATAAATCACCCTGACTGGTTGTAGCAGGCAATAAACTGGATAGGAATTTCAATTGTCCAAATTCGGAGTTGGTTAGAGTAGAGCGGACATATTGAATGAAGATATCTTCATTATGAAAGGTAGGTGATTGCCAATTTTCGCGAAAGAAGGGATAACGATTTAATTCGGGAAGTAGTTTTTGTAAATACCAATGATTCCGATATTTAAGGGTCATAATCTTGAAATTTAAGATTGATTGGCGTGAGAAATAATTAAATGTTTCACCGGGCACCCTTTGGTTGCTAACAAATTCTGGAGCAAATAAGAGCCGATTTATGTTATGTTTTGATTGTAAGTGGGGTGAGTCGAATTGGCTGAGTTTAAAAGTATGCACTTCAAGAAAACTTGAATTTGTATAAAGAATATCTCCGAATCCATCAATGATTATTGCAGGATTTTGTAATTCGGAAAGAGTTTTGACAAGTTCTGCTAATACAGATTCATGCGAAGTATCTTGTTTTATATGTTCACTGTCTTTAATTCCAAGTGATGCCAGAAAAAAGATTTGCCTGGCGTTAGTTGGCAAATTTAATGCATTTGACAGGTTTAGTAAGACATCAGATTTTATATTTGCCTGACGTCCTTGTTCGATTTTTTGCAAAGTGATTAGAGGAATTTTTGCAAGATCAGCCAGGTCATTCTGGGTCATTATTTCATTAAACTCATTTCGTACTTCTTTTCGTAAGGTGGCTAGCAATAATCCAAAATCTTTTTTATCCATTTAAATTACACTTTCTTGGCTTTTCTGGGAAATAAAGCCGTATTTATTTGTGCGGCTATGTATATAGTTCATAGTATTTCTATACCATACAGAATACTTATATATACTGTATTGGTAGTATAGATTGTTAAAATTACGTATAGAAATATTATATCATTTTCTGGAGGGCTTGTTAAAATCAGCACAATATATGTATTGACATTTTATTCAATAATGCAAGCTAAAAATGATTAAAACCTGATCATGTTTATTTACCATATAAATAATTGAGCTTGTGGTTTTATTTTAGGAATATTTTTCCTATATCGGATAAAGAAGATGTGCGACTTTTTTTTGTTTAGTAGACAGCGTGAATAAAAGGGTTTTTAAATGACAAAAGCCTGGTATGCATTACGCAGTAAGCCAAATAAAGAAAACTTCTTCTGGGGACAATTGCTAGCTCACCAGATTGAAGTTTTTTACCCTTGCATTCGGGCAAAAGTAGTTAACCCGCGCGCTCGGAAGATCAAACCTTATTTTCCAGGATATTTATTCATCCATGTAGATTTGATAGATGTTACAGTTTCGTTTATTAACTGGCTTCCAGGTTCAAGGGGGTTGGTGGTGTTTGATGAGCAGCCTGCTGAAGTTCCCGATGCTTTAATTAATGCAATCCAACGTAGGTTGAATCAGCTTAATGGTTCAGATAATGCTTTACAATCTGGATGGAAAACTGGTGAAGAAGTTGTTATACAAGATGGCCCAT
>JBBRWF010000272.1:0-6483 GCA_038249405.1 Anaerolineales bacterium | reverse complement strand
CGGTACCAGGATGAGCAATATTTGAGTTCGCACCTGCTGCGCTGGCAGCCTGAAACGATCATTAATTTACCCGAAGGGATTGGATTTATTCCTTTCGAAGTACCCAGCTCGCCGCAGTTGATGGCGGGCAATATCAAATCTCTGCGTAATCACCGCATCGTGGTGTGGGCCAAGCACGGTGTGATGGCCCGCTCGGATGTTTCCATCAAGCGCGCCGCCGACCGGGTTGAATACGCTGAAACCGCCGCGAAGTACGAATATTTGAATCTCGCGGTTGGCGAAATTGGCGAGGGGCTGAGCGTGGAGGAAATCCGCGCTATTTGCAAGACCTTCAGCATCAAGCAGAATATTTTTTAACGCACCACAGGCAAACCTTGAGGAGAACCAATGCCAACAGAATCACAAATCCAATCTGCTTATACACTGGCTCAGGAGCGCTACGCTTCCCTGGATGTGGACACCGACAAAGCGCTTGCAAAGCTTGAAAAAATTGCCATTTCCCTGCATTGCTGGCAGGGTGATGATGTGGGTGGTTTCGAGAACCCGGGGGGCGAACTGGGCGGTGGTATCGCGGCCACCGGTAATTACCCAGGCAAGGCTCGCAATGCGGATGAGTTGCGCAGCGACCTGGACCTCGTTTACAGACTATTGCCAGGGCGGCATCGACTGAACTTGCATGCGATTTATCTTGAATCTGACAAAAAGGTGGAACGCAACGTTATTGAGCCGCAGCACTTTTCAGGCTGGGTGGATTGGGCAAAGGCAAATTCGCATGGGCTCGATTTCAATCCCACCTGTTTCTCGCACCCGCTGGCGGCGGAGGGTTTTACCCTGGCGCACCGCGATGCAGGTATTCGTCAATTCTGGGTGGAGCACTGTATCGCCAGCCGCAAAATAGGTGCTTACTTTGGAAAAGAATTGGGCACCGCGGCCGTGACGAATATCTGGATCCCGGATGGTTACAAGGACAGCCCGGCTGACCGCCAGACTCCGCGCCGCCTGCTGCTTGAATCATTGGATAAGGTGATTGCTGAAAAAATTGACCCGCGATATAACCTGGATGCGGTGGAACCCAAGCTGTTTGGGATAGGCTCGGAGAGTTACGTGGCCGGTTCAATGGAATTCTACGCGGCTTATGCGCTCAGCCGGAAGATTTTATTAACCCTGGACGCCGGTCATTTCCATCCGACCGAAACAATCGCGGATAAAATTTCTTCATTGTTGATCTATCTCGACCAGATCTTGCTGCATGTCAGCCGCGGCGTGCGCTGGGATAGCGATCATGTCGTGACCTTTGGCGATGATTTGCAGGCGATTGCCCAGGAAATTGTGCGCAACGATGCTCTTGAGCGGGTGCATATTGGATTGGATTACTTTGACGCCAGCATCAACCGCATTGCAGCCTGGACGATAGGAGCGCGCAATACCCAGCGCGCGCTTCTAGCAGCCTTGCTCGAACCGTTTGGCGAATTAAAGAGACTGGAAACTGACGGCGATTTCAGCCAGCGCCTGGCGCTACTAGAAGATCTTAAAGCCATGCCATCTGGCGCGGTTTGGGATTATTATTGTTGGAAGAAAGGTGTCCCGGTTGGGGCGGCCTTTATGGATGCGATCAGGGTTTACGAAAAAGCAGAATTATCAAAGCGCAATTAAAGTTTGCGGCTGCGAAACTTTGGATAAAACTATGCCTGTGATCAAGCTTTATGCCAACCTGCGAAAACTAGCAGGAATAAAAGAGGTCGAAATAACAGCGAATAATTTGCGTGTAGCGATTGAGATATTGGTTGCTCAAAAACAAGGATTAACCGGGCTGCTGATCGAAGATGGGCAGATCCGACCGCACATCGTCATTACAATCAATGGTCAATTGACGACTGACCTGGATGCAGCGCTCGAACCTGGCGATATTGTGGCAATTTTTCCGCCGATTGCTGGCGGCTGATTCCTTGCCCCTGGCGGGTATGACATTTCTACTGGAGACTAATTATGGCTGGATGGTCAGAAAAAATACTGGATATTGACCTGAGTAACAAAACGTATAAAACATATCCCCTGGATATGGATATGGCTCACCTGTATGTTGGTGGGCGTGGACTGGGTGCGCGTCTGCTCTGGGATCTTGTTGGCCCGGAAGTGGATCCTCTTTCACCTGGCAACGTGCTGATCTTCACCGTTGGGCCGCTGACGGCCACTGGCTATCAGACCAGCAACCGTTTTTCGATTACTACCAAAAGCCCTTTGACCGGTACGGTTCTGGACGCCAACTCGGGCGGTTTTTGGGGCATGCAGTTTCGCAAAACAGGCCACGATGTAATGATCGTGCGCGGCAAGTCCGAAACACCGGTCTGGATCGAGATCAAAAACGATGATGTGGTTTTTCATGATGCCAGCGAGCTGTGGGGCATGCGTGTGTTTGCCCTGACCGAAAAATTGGGTCAGGACAACAATAAACGCAATGTGCTGTGCATCGGTCCGGCAGGTGAAAATCTAAGCCGCATCGCTGCGATTATGAATGACCGCGAACGCGCAGCTGCGCGCGGTGGTCCTGGCGCGGTGATGGGTTCAAAGAACCTGAAAGCTATCGTGGTGGAGGGTTCGGACCGCCCCGAGGTGGTAAACAAAGATCAGTTTAAGTTCATGCTTTATGAGACGCGCAAACTGCTGGCCGCCAGTCCGCTTACCAGCCAGGCTTTGCCGGAGTTTGGTACCGTGGTGCTGATGAACATCATGAACAATATCGGCGCCCTGGCAACCCGCAATCATCAACAAACCCAATTTGAAGGCGCTGAAGCCATTTCAGGCGAAGAATTGACTGAAAAATACCTGGTCAAGACCGCAGCCTGCTGGGCCTGCCCAATCGGATGTACACGCATCAGCAAGACCGAAAAGGTTGAAGGCGAAGGGCCAGAGTTCGAAAGCACCTGGGCTTTTGGTGCGCAGTGCGGCATCGATGATCTGGCGGCCATTATCGAAGTAAATTCGTTATGCAACGACCTGGGATTGGATACAATTTCGGCGGGTTCAACGATTGCCTGTGCGATGGAGTTGAGCGAAAAAGGATATCTCGACTCTGACCTGCGCTTTGGCCGTGCTGACCTGCTGGCGAGTTGTGTTGAGGACATGGCCTATCGCCGTGACCTTGGGGCAGAATTGGCGGATGGTTCATTGCGCCTGGCCACAAAATATGGTCACACTGAACTTTCGATGACCGCCAAAGGCATGGAAATGCCAGCTTATGACCCGCGCGGATTGCAGGGTCAGGGTTTGCTGTACGCCACGTCCAACCGAGGCGGTTGTCACATGCGCGGCAACATGATAGGCCTGGAAGTACTGGGCCTGCCCAAGTTGATTGACCGCTTCCAGGTGCAGGGCAAGAGCAGCTTTGTGATCCTGAACCAGAATTCGAACGCAGCGATTGATTCGCTGGTAGTCTGCAAATTCACCAATATGGGTGTGGCGGATGAATACTTCGCACGAGTCTTGAGCGCTGTGACAGGCATTCAGTATGACACCGGGGAATTGATCAAGGTAGGCGAGCGCGTCTGGAACCTGGAGCGGCTTTACAACAACCGTGAGGGCTTTACCAGCAAAGACGATACTTTGCCGCCTCGATTGTTGACTGAGGCTCCGACCGAAGGCCCATCCAAAGGCTGGGTGTCAATGTTGGAACCCATGTTGAAAGAATACTACCGCAGCCGCGGCTGGGACCAGAACGGTGTGCCCACGCCTAAAAAGCTGGCCGATTTGCAATTGGCGAATTTATAGAGCGAGGCTAGGAGATACTTTATGGTTGACCAACGCATTTACGACATGTTCCGCGAGATTGGCCGCGATCTGTATACAGCCAATATGATTTCATCGCATGGCGGTAATATGAGCATCCGCCTGGGCGATCGGGTGATCATCAAGCGCCGAGGCGCGATGTTGGGTAATCTCAAGATGCATGATTTGATCGAAACCCGCCTGGATAAGAATGACAGCGGTGTTGCCCTGGCTTCCACTGAATTGCTGGTGCACCGCACGGTCTATTTAAATACCCCGGCCCTGGCGATCTGTCACTGCCACCCGCGCACAGCCGTTGCTTTCTCGTTATCCCGCGATGAAATTGTCCCAATTGATAATGAAGCTTCTTACCTGCTTAAGAAAATCCCGATCGTCACCGAAGAGTTTGCATCCGGTACGCCGCAAATGGCGAATAAAGTGGCAGACGCGTTGAAGAACTACAAGATCATCATGCTGCGCGGGCACGGCAGT
Source organism: Anaerolineales bacterium (assembly GCA_038249405.1). Lineage (GTDB taxonomy): Bacteria > Chloroflexota > Anaerolineae > Anaerolineales > Villigracilaceae > UBA5195. The sequence goes on along the minus strand of JBBRWF010000272.1, from coordinate 2,229 downwards.
TTTGCCACCGGGCAAACGCTGGATGAGGCTTTTTTCTGGTCATCCACGCTCGAAGAGGCCTGCCAAATCATGCTCTTTACAAAACAGATCAATGAGCCATTCATCGAGTATCGCGGGATGAGCGATTCTTACAACAAATTTTAGTACTCATATGTTGTTGCGAAGAGGGCGCAGCCTGAGGTGACTGGCTCCAACGAAATGAGGAAATCCGATTGAAAGGATGTTCCTGCTTAATTGGAAATGGTCGTATTGGCTGCGTTCCTTCGCCATGACATGCGTAAGGGAGTTCTATGCCCAAAGCCCAACTTTTCATCACCTGTCTCGGCGATCAGTTTTACACGCGCACGCTCCAGAATATGACGAACCTGTTGGAACGCCTGGGTGTGGAATTGATCTTTCCGAATACGCAGACCTGCTGCGGACAACCGTTGTTCAACAATGGTTTTGAAGATAAAACCCGCGCTGTCGCTCTGAATTTTATGCATGCCTTCGCCAGGAGTGATGCACTAATCGTAGGCCCGTCTGGTTCGTGTGTCAGCATGGTTAAACATCATTACCCGGAATTATTTCCCGCCGGAACGCCCGAGCACGCTCTTGCCGTTGAGATTGCTGCGCGTTCTTTTGAGTTCACAGAATACCTGGTAAATGTGCTCAATGTAACGGATGTGGGCGCGGTATATCCGCATAAGGTCACCTATCACGCCTCATGCCATTATCTGCGTGAGATGGGCTTGAAAACCGAGGCTAAAGCGCTGCTAGGCGCGGTGGGGGGACTGGAATTTGTTCAACTTAACGAAGAGGAAACCTGCTGCGGTTTTGGCGGCGCATTTACGGTGACATATCCAGAAGTGAGTCGGTCAATGATGGAAAACAAGGTCAAGCACATCGTTGAGTCTGGCGCGGATACGGTGATCACCTGCGAACCTGGCTGCCTGATGAATATTGCGGGAGGACTGCACAAAATAGGTTCCAGCGTGCGCGCCATGCATATCATCGATTTATTGGCTGCTTCTGAGAAGGAAGGTGTGCGATGAGCGGCGACCCGCATGCCTATATCGGTTTTGAGGAATACACAGCGCATATCCCTGCCAGCATTCCTTCCGCGGTGCAGCAGGCCACCAGCCGCTTTGTGGGCGGGCGGGCTGCCCGGGTGGCTGAACTGCCTCAATTTGAAGAACTGCGACAGATAGGGTCGGATATTCGTCTGCACACCATTGAAAACCTGGATTACTACCTGTCACGCCTGGAAACTGCTGTGCAAGCGGCCGGTGGTCATGTTCATTGGGCGGCTACCGCTGAAGATGCGCGCCAGATTGTTTTGACGATCGCCAAAGAGCACAATGTCAAGCTGGCGGTTAAATCCAAATCGATGGCTACTGAAGAAATAGAACTTAACCATGCACTGCAAGCCGCAGGAATTGAAGCGCTGGAGACGGACCTGGGCGAGTACATCATACAGCTGGCAGGCACCGGGCCTTCGCATATTATTGTCCCGGCAGTGCATCTAAAGAAAGAAGAAATTGCTGCACTGTTTAGCGAAAAACTACATATAAACGCTCCCGCTGATCCGGTTGAACTGACGCGCATCGCCCGTGAAATTTTGCGTGAAAAGTTTCTTTCGGCCGAAATGGGCATCTCCGGCGCGAACTTCCTGGTGGCAGAAACCGGAACGCTGGTGATGGTCACCAACGAAGGAAACGGGCGCATGTGCTCAACTATGCCCGACCTGCATGTCGCCGTGGTTGGGATCGATAAAGTAATCCCCGATTGGGAGTCGCTGACGGTCTTTTTGAAACTGCTGGCCCGCTCCGCCACCGGGCAAAAGTTATCCACATACACCCAGTTCATCAGCGGGCCGCGCCGGTCTGATGACGAATTTGGACCGAAAGAATTCCACCTGGTTTTGCTTGATAACGGTCGTTCCGAGATCCTCAAGGATCCGGTTGGTCGGGAAGTGTTCAAGTGCATTCGCTGCGGCGCGTGCGCCAATGTTTGCCCGGTTTACAAGAATGTGGGCGGATTTGCCTACGGCTGGTTTATTTCCGGGCCGATCGGGGCCATTTTTGCCCCGCAGATGCTGGGCACACCTGCAGCACGCGAGCTGCCGTACGCTTCCACTCTGTGCGGAGCCTGCGCGGAAGTCTGCCCGGTCAAGATCCCCAGTCCCACCATTTTGCGGCATTTACGCCGCCGCGTGGCCCAGGGTGATGAATTTTCACCTGCGGCCAT
>JBBRWF010000271.1:0-6492 GCA_038249405.1 Anaerolineales bacterium | reverse complement strand
TTGCATCCCGGCGATAGATCACTTTTTGGTATACTGCATTTCGGAACTCGCTGATTTTATTTTTGTCCACAACAAAACTTTATCAGCAAGTTCCACTTTTTGTTAAGGTCCAATTACGTTCCAAACTCTAAACTCAAGTATTTACACTGGTAAAATAAAAGGATGCGCACTGCTAGAAATATTTCCCTGATGCTTTTCCTGTTATTTTTTATTCTTGCTGTTGTGGGCGGGCTTTTTATTGCCAACATGAATTTTGTTAAGCATGTCCCGGGCGGCACCGAATTAATTGTTCCCTGGAAGGCAATGCAAAACTTCATGTTGCAAGGCGTTACGCCTTATGGGGATTTGACCAAGCTAAACATTCAAACCAGTATTTACAACCAGCCCATTTTACCCGGGCAATATCCTTACCGTGTCAATACCCCACTTTTTCTACTCGTTCTATTTTTGCCTTTTGCCTGGATCCAGGATTTCACGCTCGCCCGAGTGATATGGCTTATTTTCTTGGAACTTGGCCTGATGGGCGTTGTTTTACTTTCCTTGCGCCTCTCACACTGGAAACCGCACTGGTTGTTTTTTATATTTATTTTATTGTTTGGTTTTTTCTGGCAGCCAACAGTAACTATGTTTGTGACGGCATCTCCGATTATTTTGCAAGCCCTTGTGTTGTTAGCTGCTTTGCGTGCGCTAGAACTTGGATCGGACGAATTAGCGGGAGCATTGGCTGCTCTGTCACTCTTAAATATTGAGGCGACAGGCCTGGTGTTCCTGGTTCTTATAATCTGGATATTTTCCACTCAGCGCTGGCGGGTTTTGGCTGGGATTGGAATGACATTGACTATCTTGATTGGCCTATCATTCCTTTTATTGCCGAGCTGGCTCCTCCCATTCATCGGCGCAGTTATGGAAAATTGGCGCTCTGGTGCGCTGCCCTCTACATTTGCAACATTACAGCAATGGTTGCCTGGAATCGGTAATCGTTTGGCTCAAATACTTGCTGTTGCGGCATTGACGATTGGACTTCTTGAATGGCGCGCTGTTCGCAGGCAAGATGTTCGCTGGTTGTTCTGGACCTCCTGCCTGACTGCTGCACTGGCTCCTTTGTTTGGCATTCCATATACACCCGCCTGGCTTGCTTTTACATTACCGGGTGTGTTATTGGTAGCATCGGTAATGACACAACGCTGGGGAATACTGGGCCTTGTTACCGCAATTATTGTTATGGCTGGGATTTTCCTGGGTTTGTGGGCCGCTCAGTTGAATGGCTTGACTTCTGTTTTTATCTTGTTTTATCCTCTATCGTTGACCTTGCTGCTTTATTGGGTGCGTTGGGGAGCCGTTCGCCCGCCCCGTTTGTGGGCAGATGAGATCAAACTCAGGGGATGAAATGAGGCGAAGCGAGCTGGTCGCTCTTTTTGTGGTTGGGTTGCTCTTTTACAGCCTTCTGGCCTGTTTTCAGCACGCGCCCGGTTACATGGATGCGGATTACTATTTTTCTGGAGGTTTGCGGCTCGTTCAGGGTCACGGGTTTACTGAAACCACCCTTTGGAATTATCTCGATAACCCTCAAAGTTTGCCGCATCCTTCACACGGCTATTGGTTTCCACTGGCATCCATTCTCTCTGCCGCTGGAATGTTTTTAACAGGCCAACAAACTTTTTTCGCCGCGCGGTTGGGGTTTATTCTTGTGGCTGCCCTGGTTTCACCGGTTACTGCTTTGTTGAGTTACCAGATTATTTCGCGCCGGGAAATAGCCATTGCAGCAGGGGTGCTGGCTATTTTTTGTGGTTATCACGCGCCCTTTATGCCCACTACTGATAATTTTGGGCTTTTTATGTTGTCAGGTGGTCTGTTCTTTTTGCTGATTTTCCGAAGAGACCGTTATGCGCCATTATTGCTTGGTCTGGTCGCCGGATTTATGAACCTTTCCCGTTCAGATGGAATTATCTGGTTTGTGATAGGACTGAGCAGCATCTTGATAGTATGGTTTGAAAGAAAGCCGCGGCTTTCTTTTTCTTCCTGTTTTAGGGTCGGTGTTTTGTTTGTTGTGGGATATGCGCTGGTGATGGGTCCCTGGGTGGTACGTAATCTATTCGTTTGGGGTACACCCCTTACGCCAGCGGGCAGCAGCGTGCTTTGGATGACTCGTTACGATGAAACTTTTGCCTGGCCCCCGGCTCGCATTAATTTGCAGAACTGGTTGGCTGCAGGTTGGCAATTGGCCCTTTCAAATCGTATTGATGCACTCAAACTCAATTTTCTGAATACGATTGGTGCCCAGGCAGGATTCTTGCTCTTTCCATTTATTCTGATTGGTGCTTGGGCATTGCGCAAAGATTTACGTGTCCGGCTGGCCCTTCTTGGGTGGGTAACGCTCTTTCTAGTGATGAGTATTGTATTTCCATTCGCTGGCTCGCGTGGAAGTTTTTTTCATGCAGGGGCGGCTCTACAGCCAATCTGGTTTACATCGGCGGTTATCGGCGTGGATGTGCTGGCAAACAAAGCTCGCAAGCATGGATTGTTTACATCTGCTGCACCACGCATATTTCGCACCGGGCTGGTCATGGCCATGATTTTACTTACTGTTGCACTGGTCTATATTTCTATAATCAAGAATGACTGGAATAAGTTTGATCGCAATTATGTTCGTGTTGAAAAAATTTTATTGGAATACAAGGCACAACCAAGCGATGTAGTAATTGTTGCCAATGCTCCGGGCTATTACGCCGCAACCGGACGATCTGCGATCATTGTTCCCGATGAAAACCTGGATACTGTTCATGCGCTTGCCCATCAGTTCGGCGCGCGATTCCTGGTACTTGAAAAGGCCTTTTACACAGACCCGATGATCCCGGTTTACAATAATCCTGAGAACCAGCCGGGCCTTACTTATCTGGGGGAATTTGATGATGTCCGCATCTTTACCATCCAACCCTGAAGGCAGTTTTTCTCGCCGTGATATCTTTGTACTTGCCGCTGCCGTGGCTGTTTCACTGGCGGTTTATCTCATTGCCTGTGCGCTTTCATACCGTATAGGCTTTCCTCTTGATGATTCATGGATACATCAAACTTATGCCAGAAACCTGGCGCTGCGAGGGGAATGGTCGTTTTTGCCCGGTCAGCCCTCGGCGGGTTCTACCTCGCCGCTGTGGACAGTTCTGCTTTCCTTAGGGTTTTTGTTGCGGCTTTCACCTTACACATGGACATTTTTTTTAGGTGGCTTGTTCCTGTTTGGGGTTTCGCTATTGGCAGAAAGAAACTTGCGCTTTACCGTCCCGAGTTACAAGCCTGCCATTCCCTGGGTTGGTCTGGTTTTTGTTTTGGAATGGCACCTGGCATGGGCTGCTTTTTCGGGTATGGAAACGATTTTATACATATTTATCATCCTGCTGGTGATGAATGTGTTGTTGATGAATTCCCGTAATTATCTTGCGGTGGGCATGGTGGTAGGTATTTCCATCTGGGTGCGCCCGGATGGATTAACTTTGTTGGTGCCGTTGAGTCTGGCGGTTGTATTAATGAACTCCCGCCTGGCAAGTCGCTTAAAAACTTTATTACTCTTATTGATTGGTTTTGGAATTTTCTTTTTCCCCTACCTGCTCTTTAATTTAATTATCTCAGATAACCCCATGCCCAATACTTTTTATGCCAAACAGGCTGAATATATTCTCTGGCAATCTTCACCACTTGGAGAGCGGTTGCTGCTTTTGGGGTTCCAGTTTTTCCAGGGTGTCACTTTTGTTCTCATTCCTGGTTTTATTCAAAGCGTAATTTCAGGAGTGCGTAAGCGCTCCTGGGGAGTGTTATTGGCTGCTGGTTGGACAATTGGCTATGCCATTCTTTACGTTATGCGCTTGCCGGTTTACCAGCATGGGCGTTATTTTATGCCTGCTATGGCTGTCTTCTTGTTGTTGGGTCTTTCAGGTTTTCTTAATAATTTCTCTGTTGGTTGGATTTTAAAGACCAGCCTTGTTCACAGGGCATTTATTATGATTTTATCCACAGTTTTAATGATTTCTTGCGTGTTTGGTGTGTACACTTATGTGCAGGATGTTGAATTAATTGAAAGCCAGATGGTGGATACTGCGATCTGGGTGGCAAAGAATTTGCCGCCAGATGCTTTGATTGCGGCGCATGATATAGGAGCGCTTGGTTATTTTGACCAGCACCCTCTTGTTGACCTTGCCGGGTTGATTTCGCCGGACGTGATTCCGTTTATTACAGATGATCGTCGTCTTGCAGAATATATGGATGCCCGTAAAGTTCAATATTTGGTGGCTTTTTCAGGCTGGCGGCCAGCGTTAATAATGCATGGAGAGCAAATTCACATCGTGGATCGTGAAGCTGAAAATATTCGCGTAGGATTGGGCAGTATGGCAGTTTATCGTTGGAGCTTGCCCTGACAGATTGTGATAAATTGCTCTCAACTGAATACCTGTGCTATACTCAAAGTACCCAGGACTGATTTTTATGGACCGTATTACTGTTGTTATCGTTGATGATCATCCTTTGTTTCGTCAGGGCGTTTCTGATGCTCTGGCAATCGATACGCGCCTGAATGTTGTAGGACAGGCGGCCCATGGTGAGAGGGGCCTGGAAATGATCATGTCTTTGCGGCCAAAGGTAGCCGTGGTTGATGTGAATTTACCCGGGATGAATGGTCAACAAATTACTCACGAAATCACAGCAGAACGGGTTCCTACGCGGGTAATTTTGATGACTGCTTATGACGATGGTGAGCAGATGTTACATGCCGCCATTGCAGGTGCCTCCGCATTTTGTTCCAAAGATATTCAGCCAGAAGAATTGACAAAATTGGTTCTTCAAGTTGCTGATGGAAAATATGTTATGGGTGGGCAACCCATGAATCGTAATGAGTTTGATCTTTGGTTAACTCGCCAGTTAGAATCTGCCCGCCGTTCCTATAGCGAGCCTGGAAGTCCATTTCACCCATTGTCAGTCCGCGAAATGGAAGTATTAATTCTGGTTGTCGAGGGGAAGAGCAACAAGGAAATTGCCTCCTTGTTGGGTATCAGTCATCAAACAGTAAAAAATCATATTACATCCATCTTGCGCAAATTTGGCGTGGAAGATCGCACACAGGCGGTGGTCTATGCTTTGAAGCGCGGTTGGGTGAAACTCAATTACGAAACTCGTTTTCAGGAGTAATTTATGACTTTTGTTGATGGGCACCCCACTCCGGCAGAAGATGCCCGTAAGAATATCCAGACAGAATTTGACGAATCTGGTCGTGTTTTGCGTGAAGTTACATTGATGTTGGAACAAAGTCAGGTTGAAGTCTCGAAACTATCCCAGCGAAATGCTGCCATTACTGCTCATCTACAACAAATCCAGAATCAGGGCGGAAATGTTTCGGTTGACGAATTGCGAATGGCCTATGAATCTGCCCTGGATGTTCAACAACGCCTTTTCGTGATGCGCGGTCAGCTGGATAAGCTCAAAGCCGATCAGGCTCACCATCAACAATACCGGGTTTTACTCGAAAAATTATTGTCCCTGTTTAATAATCCTGTAGAAACGGGTGCCGGTACCGGTAAAAGCGCAGCCGCCAGTATTGAAAGCATAATTCAAGCCCAGGAAGCAGAGCGTCAGCGGCTTTCTCGCCAGATGCATGATGGCCCTGCGCAGGCGTTATCTAATTTTATTTTACAAACTGAAATTGCCATGCGGCTAATGGATGTGGATAACGCCCAGGCTCGCCAGGAATTAAATAATTTAAAAGCATCTGCAATGAGTACTTTTCAGAAGGTGCGCAATTTCATATTTGAATTGCGCCCCATGATGCTCGATGATTTGGGCCTTTCGCCAACCATCAAACGTTATGCGGATACGTTTAAAGAACAAACAGGTTTGGAGGTTTCTGTGACTGTTTCGGGCCAGGAACGGCGCCTTGAATCTTATATCGAAGTGATGATCTTCAGAGCCTTACAGGAATTATTGGGGAATGCAGCACGTCACAGTCAGGCAAGCGGGGTGAAAGCAATTATTGACATGGGAGAGAATTCGATCAGGGTTACAGTTGATGATAATGGTAAGGGATTCAGTACAGATACGTTGAAGCAAGGGAATAGTTTGGGACTTAATCTAATTCGTGACCGGGTTGAAATGTTAGGGGGTACCTTCGAGTTGGAAAGCACGATTGGTAAGGGGTCTCGAATTACCCTTGCAATCCCAGCCAAGGGCTTATAAAAATATCCAGACAGGGTCAGGATTGATTTTTCTATTTATGTCTCGTTACAATTGCTAAGTTTTTTCTGTAGAATAAGCCTTACTTTTAACCACTGTTCTTGCACATACAATTATCTTGTTAATCATTTTTACTGTATAATCATATAATAGGACTTACGCAAGATGAACAAATTGACGGTAGATGAAAAAACGGTTATTGTTACAAAATGATACCGAAAAAAGAACGCGTTACCCGTTTAGCTTACTGTCAATACTTGCTGGTTAGTCAAATCAATTACACAC
>JBBRWF010000270.1:0-6493 GCA_038249405.1 Anaerolineales bacterium | reverse complement strand
TATAACTTTGCCAGGATGGCCCTGCGGTCGCCATCGCCCGTGGTTTGCAGGCTGGGGCTGGCGCCGCCTTCTGATAAACGGAAACGCACCGCGGGGTATGCCAGGGCATAGCGCGTGATGATGCCATCGATGGCGCGGCGTTCTGTCAGGTCTTGCTTCAAAAACTTGAGCCGCGCTGGAACATTGTAAAACAGGTCTTCCACGCGCACGCTGCTGCCCACCGGCGCACCTGCTGGTTCCGGGCTGCCCGCCAGTCCGGCTTCCACCCGTATGCGCGCCCCGGCTGGCGCGCTTGCCACCCGGCTTGTGATGCTCAGCCGCGAGACCGAGGCGATGGATGCCAGCGCTTCGCCTCGAAACCCGAGCGTATTGATGTTGAACAGGTCGCCAGCGTTTTGCAGCTTACTGGTAGCGTGTCTTTCGACTGCCAACGGCATTTCATCCGCCGGAATGCCCGAACCATCGTCACTTACTTCGATCAAACGCCGTCCCGCATCCAGAATATTGATGGTTACATTCTTTGCGCCAGCATCCAGCGCATTTTCAACCAGCTCTTTGACCACCGAAGCGGGGCGTTCGACCACCTCCCCGGCAGCGATCTGCGAAGCAACTTCTGGAGCAAGCAAACGAATAGGCATATTTAGATTATAACCCGGCACGGGCGAAATGAGACATCATGCGTAAGCCCGCTCTGGGCTAACCGAGGGGGCGCAAAGTTCGTGAGCTCTGAGCTATGAAGAGCGCCCTCAGCCCCCCGCCAGGCTGCGGGGAAAATATGAATGGGGCTAAACGCGAGAACGGGTAATTATTCGATAAGCGCGTAGTGTTTCAAAGTCAGGGTTTGGCATTTGCTAGAGGCCTAATAAATACCTGCCAGGGAAAAGTATCGGGGATGTTGCTATGAGGTGGGTTTGGCAAAAAAGGCACAATTATGCACAATTATGCACAATTATGCACAAAAAGGCACAATTTTATAATATTTTTTTTTTATTTTGTGCGTTGATGTGTGTTTTTAAGGTACGAGATAAATAGAAATTATATTCTATTTATAGAATTATACCATTCATTGATCGGGTTGTTTGAGGTTATATTTAATGCATTTACAGCGAAACCCGCAAAGCGCAGCGGGATGATCAACGCAAGCAGATAAAGTCCGAGGGCAAGAGCGGGCAGGTCATTAAAATGTCCATCGGTCTGCTAAAACGATTAGACCTATTGCAGAAGTCCGTTCTGGGCTAACCCAGGGGCGCAAAGATCGTGAGCTCTGAACTATGAAGATGACCATTTTAAAATAACTCGAATCCAGAGCCTGAATCAGAGGATTAATTCAGGTTTTCTCCTCGCTCTCTGTGCGGTACGTTCTTTAAATCTATATTGTTAAAAGCCTTCAGCTCTTTTTCAACTCGAAACCCCGCCAAGCCTATAAGGTATAATCTTCCTGTATGGTCTTCACCACCCTTTTTTTTGACCTGGACGACACCCTTTACCCAGCCGACAGTGGGCTTTGGCCGTTGATCGCGGAGCGCATTGGCCTTTACATGCACCAGCGCCTAAATATCCCCGGCGACCAGGTGCTGGCACTGCGCCGCCAGCTTTTTGAACAATACGGCACCACTTTGCGCGGCTTGCAGATTAACTACCAGGTGGATGTGCCCGATTTTCTGGCCTTTGTGCATGATGTCCCCGTCAGCCGACAGATCACGCCTAACCCGCTCCTGCGCCAGGTCCTTCAATCCCTGCCAGCCCGTAAATTTATTTTCACCAATGCCGATGTTCCGCACGCCCGGCGCGTCTTGCGTGCCTTGCAGGTGGAAGATTGCTTTGACGGCATTATCGATGTGCAGGCGATTGACCCATACTGCAAACCCATGCCCGAAGCCTTTAAAATAGCGCTGCAGGCTGCTGGTGAACCTGACCCGCAGCGCTGCGTCATGCTCGATGATCTTCCGCGCACCACGCGCGCCGCCCGCCAGCTTGGCCTATACGCCATACTATGCGGACATACCGGCCCTCACGCCGATGCCGACGCCACCCTGGCAGGCTGGGATGCCCTTCCTGCGCTTTTAACTGAGAGGCAATAATGCACCCTGAAAAAGTCTGGATCGTGCTGGTTATCCTGGCAGTCGTGCTCATTGGAGCAAATCTATTGATGCTCGGCGCAGCGCGCAGTATGCGCGGCTTGAGGGGCAGCGATTTCTTCAAGAGCTTTGGCAACGCGACCAAGCCCTGGAAAAAAGAAGACGAAGGCCTGCGCGAACTGAGCGAACGGGTGCGCGCGCTCAAATCCAACCAGGATGAGCCGCCCAAAAGCTAGAACCAATTTTCTAACAAAGTTCATACGAAAACCAGCCCCGCTTTCATCCAGTGTTAATCCAGAGGTGATATAACTTTTAATGTCTATTCTGGAGGCAACAGTGAATAAATTTATCAAGTACAGCCTGGTTTTTTTGCTATCAGTTGTTTTACTGACCGGAGCTTTCTCTGGTGGTTTTGTTGCAGGGCATTTTACCCAGCTTTCAGCACTGGATAACCTGCCTTTCATCGGGCAGTTACCCATTCAGCAGCCGCTGGCTACTCCATCTGGTGCTAATGATGCCACGCCGGATGGCTTGAAGACGGTCTTTTCGCCTTTTTGGGAAACATGGGATCTTGTTCACAGAGAATATGTCGACCAGCCGGTCGATGACATCAAGTTAATGCGCGGCGCGATCAGCGGCATGCTGGCTTCACTAGGTGATAAGCACACTTCTTATATGGACCCGAGTCAGTTTACCCAGGCCAACACCTCACTTTCCGGTGAATATGACGGCATTGGCGCCTGGGTGGATGCTACGGGTGATTACCTGACGATTGTCAGCCCCATGCCAGGTTCCCCTGCAGAGGCTGCCGGTCTGAAATCTGGGGACAAAGTGATCAAGGTGGATGGCGTGGATATGACCGGTACACCTGCCGACCTGGTTATTCAAAAGGTTATGGGCCCGTCTGGCTCGCAGGTAGTGCTGACTATTGGCCGCGGAGGCCTGGACCCATTTGACGTGCCCGTCACCCGCAAGCACATTGTTGTGCCCAGCGTGGAAAGCAAGATGCTGGATAACAACATCGCTTATGTCAAACTCAACACATTTGGCGGGAAAAGCACCCCGGAACTTATCGCCGCGCTCAAGGATATGCTGGCCAAGAACCCCAAAGGCCTGATCTTTGACTTGCGCAACAACGGCGGCGGATACCTGCAAACCGCAGTGGAAGTCGCCTCCCAGTTTATCAAATCTGGTGTGATCGTCACCGAGAAATACGGCGACCCCAGTCAAAAACCTCAAACCTTTGATGCCATCCCCGGCGGTCTGGCGACCGACATTCCGATGGTCGTGCTCGTCAATGAAGGCTCAGCCTCGGCTTCGGAAATTGTGGCGGGTGCTTTGCAGGATTACGGCCGTGCCAAACTGGTGGGTGTCAAAACCTATGGCAAGGGCTCCGTTCAGATCTGGACCCCGCTCTCCGACGAAGCTGGCGCTGTGCGTATCACAGTTGCCAAGTGGTTTACCCCGAAGGACCGCACAATTCACGAAGTCGGATTGACCCCTGAAGTCATCGCCGAATTAACCAAGGAAGATTTTGACGCCAAGCGCGACCCGCAGTTGGATGCCGCTGTCAAAGCGCTTCTGGGTATGCTCAAGTAAAACTTATTCGCTCAGCGAGCGTAGACCTTAAATAAGGAGCAACGGCTATGTTTTTCAACATAAACTACCTGATATACATGATTCCCGCCTTCATCTTGGTGGCGTTGACAAGCTGGTACGTAAAATCGGCTTATAACAAATGGAGCCAGGTGCCCGCCCGTTCCGGTCTCACCGGAGCCCAGGCTGCTCAGCGCCTGATCGCCAGCGCAGGCCTGTACGGTGTCCAAATCCAGCCCATTGCCGGGCAAATGACCGACAACTACGACCCGCGCACCAAGGTTCTTAACCTATCCGAGGGGGTTGCCTCGGTGGCATCGGTGGCTTCGCTGGCGATCGCTGCCCATGAACTGGGGCACGCCATGCAGGATTCAGAAGATTACCTGCCGCTGCGCCTGCGCGCCGCCCTGGTGCCTGCCGTCAACATCGGCTCGAACCTGGGCTGGATCATGATCATGATCGGCCTGTTCATTGGCTGGACGCAGATTGCGTGGCTGGGTGTGATAGTCTTTGCCATGGGCGCAGTCTTTTCCCTGGCTACCCTGCCGGTCGAATTTGACGCTTCCAACCGCGCCAAACGTATGCTGGTTGACTCAGGCATCATTATGGATGGCGACGAACGCAACGGCGTCAACGCTGTCCTGAATGCTGCCGCACTCACCTATGTCGCGGCCCTGGTCACATCCGTCATGCAGCTGCTCTACTACGTCAGCCTGGTCGGCGGCGGCAGACGGCGCAGCTAAAACCAGACCTTCTCACGTGTTCCACTCCATCCCGCGGCGAAGCCGCGGGATGTTTTTTCCTTTTTGATATAATTTTCCATATGCCAGCCCGCCATCCGCTTGCCGTCCCCAAAAAACCACAGGGCCAGGTTACTCGCGGCAAAACCGCCCGCAACCGCCTGCGCCAGGTGGATAACTTCCTGCTGCTCTATGCGCCCGGTCTGCTCGCCAGCCCGGACGACTCGCTGTATGTTGATCTCGGTTACGGCGCTGAAGCTGTCACTACGCTTGAGTCGGCTCAACGCTTTCGGCGCATTAACCCAACCCTGCGCGTTCTAGGTGTCGAAATCGAACCCGAGCGGGTCGTCAACGCCTTGCCTTACGCCGATGAAAATACCTTCTTCCGACTGGGCGGTTTCAATCTTCCGCTGCTGCCGGGCGAGAGCGTGCGCGCCATGCGGGCTTTCAACGTCCTGCGCCAGTATGATGAAAGCGAAGTCTTGCCCGCCTGGGAACAGATGGCTCGATGCGTCAAGCCCGGCGGCTTGCTGATCGAAGGCACCTCCAACCCGACCGGCGCGATTTGGGCCGCCAACCTGCTGCGCCGTGTTGAAACTGGCTGGCAGCTGGAAGCCCTGGTCTTCTACCGCAGCCTCGACCAGGGTTTTGCCCCACAGGATTTTCAGGAAATCCTGCCCAAAAACTACATCCACCGCATGCTGCCCGGCCAACCCATCAACGACTTCTTCAGTGCCTGGAAAGCCTCTGCCGCTGAAAGCCGCCCTCTGCAGACCTGGGGTGCGCGCCAATGGTTCCTGGCTGCCGCCCAAGGCCTGGCCCGCCGCGGTTACCGCATCAACCTGCGCCCCAAATGGCTCGCGCGCGGCTGGCTGATCTGGGAAAACCCGCTCTCATAAATTCACCTTATTTACTCACGGTGTGTTGGATTGCCCGTTATCAACCATCTCCGCCAGGAACATGCGGAGTGAAAGAACCCCCAGCCCCCGACCTTCGGTCAAAATCGGAAGGGGGAGACAAACGGTTTTTATGTGGAGTTTTGCGCCTGCTTTTGGCGCAAAACTCCACGGGCGGGGCAAACATCCGATTTTCATTCGCTGCGCGGCCAAATTCAGGATGATTATCACCATTTTGAAGTAACCGTGAGTAAATACAATTCACGATTGTCTTTTCCAACCCTTTGCTTTTCTCCACGGTCTCCCTGGTGAATGCGATAAATAATTTCCCTGCCCACCAAAAGCAAGGATGATTGTATGCTCCCTTACATGACGCTTTACACTAGCAATTTTCTTCCGAAAGCGACATAATTGAGAATGCAGAGCAATCTGCTAAAGTTTGTCCAACTTATTGATAAGGAGTATTGAATGGCTGTAAAAGGTTGGATTGAAGTATCAGACTTGTATTGCAAAGGTTGCGAGTTGTGCATCAGCGCCTGCCCGCAGGAAGTTCTAAGCCTCGACATGAGTCGCCTGACCCCCAAGGGCTACCATCCGGCTCATATTGATAAAGAAGGCTGTACAGGCTGTGCCATCTGTGCTGTCATGTGCCCGGATGCAGCCATTACGGTGTATCGTGAAGTAGTCAGGCCAATACCCGGCGGGGCGTAGCAGTCAAGCCTGCTGCGCGCTTATCTTTTCCCATCACTCCATCAGGAGACAATCAAAACATGCCCAAAGAATTGATCAAAGGCAATGTAGCCATGGCCGAAGCCGCTGTTCGCGCCGGTCTGGAAGCGTATTTTGGTTACCCCATCACCCCACAGACCGAAATCCTCGAACACCTTGCCCGCCGCATGCCCGAGCTTGGACGCACTTTTGTCCAGGCCGAGAGCGAAGTTGCCGCCATCAACATGGTCTACGGCGCGGCCTGCACCGGTGTGCGCGTCATGAGTTCATCCTCCAGCCCTGGCTTTTCGCTGATGAGCGAAGGCATCTCTTATATCGCGGGTACCGAGATTCCCACTGTGCTGATCAACGTCATGCGCGGCGGTCCCGGTCTGGGCAACATCGCTCCGGCCCAGAGTGACTACTACCAGGCTGTTTATGGCGGCGGTCACGGCGATTATCACCCGATCGTGCT
>JBBRWF010000269.1:0-6499 GCA_038249405.1 Anaerolineales bacterium | reverse complement strand
CCTGGTCAAGCAGTGGCAGTATGGCAGTCAGCTTAGCACTGATTGGCGGGTGGGCAGCCCGATTCTCTTCCATAATGAATGGGAAGGGAATGTTTTTGAACAAAAAGGGACCATTTTGGAGATTGATCCCAACCGGCTGGTACGTTACAGCCTGTTTGCCCCTCGCCCAGATCTGGAAGACTTGCCCGAAAACTACTTTATCATGACATATTTGCTCGAAGAAGCGAATGGTCAAACAACGCTGACCATTACGCAGGAAGACCCTCGCCCACAGAATGACTCTGCCCAGGAAGAGGAAGGTGAATCCAGTCTTCTTGCGGGGCTGAAGAAATTGGTTGAAGGATAATAATCAGCCCAGGTTGATTGCGGTCCGAATCATTGACCATCGCAGATTGGTTGACAAATTAACCGTAGCATAATAAAATACAGCCCGCCTTTCAATCCAATGTAAACGGCTCACGCCGAGGTAGCTCAGAGGCAGAGCAAGCGGCTCATAATCGCTCGGTCGAGGGTCCGATTCCCTCCCTCGGCACCACAAGCCCCTTTTTGGGGAAAGAACCTGTCCTTTATGGGCAGGTTTTTGTTTTAGAATGCCCCGGCGCCATGTTGCATTAAAAAACCCTTCCCGGTCACAATCAGTGTCATTGTGACCGGGAAGGGTATACAATCACCTGTATGCAGCTCCCCTATCTTATCCCCGCTCAAGAGCTCCGGCGTGAAACCACCGTCATCAACTCACGCTTTATCGCCACCATCGCACCCGCCTTCAGCACCGACGAAGCGCGCGCCTTCATCAAACGCATTCGCCAGGAATTTGCGGATGCCAGCCACAACGTCCCGGCCTATATCATCGGCGGCGGCAACAACCTCACCGATTACTGTTCGGACGACGGCGAACCGCAGGGCACCTCCGGACGTCCCGCGCTGGCAGTCTTGCGCGGCAGCGGCCTGGGCGATGCCGTGCTGGTCATCACCCGCTACTTCGGCGGCGCACTGCTCGGAACCGGCGGATTGGTGAAAGCCTACACCGAATCCGCCCAGCTTGTCGTTAAGGATGTGCCTCGCGCACGCAAAACACAGGTGCATGTTGTCCTGCTGGCCCTGCCGTACAACCTGCTCGAGCGCCTGCGCCTGCTCGCCGCCCGCCACAACGGAGCCATTTTGGGCGAGGACTTCGCCGCCGATATCACCATGACCCTGCGCTTCCCAGTTGAGAATTTCACCACCTTTCAGGCCGCCTTGCAGGAACTTTCCGCCGGCAGCTTGCAGGCCGAAGTAATCGAAACGTATGAAATGCTTGTGCCAGTCTAAGCGCTTCGGGCGGTGCAAAATCGCGCTCTCAGGATCGCCGGGCGGAAAGGTGACAGTCACCCGACGGTTTAGGAGTTAAATCGCAGAAAACCAGGTGACTCTCACCTTAATCCCCGAATCTCTTGCGGGATCTTGGCGGGATAAGCTCTAAACACCTCATTCCTGAGTACGCCGCGCTAAAGCACCAAATTCGTATTGCATAAATTGTCAAACACAGCTATAATTGCGCTTCGCGGTACAAAACCGCGAACGGTAAGGCCTGCCGTGGTAGTAAATCGGGGCGTGGCGCAGCCCGGCTAGCGCGCTTGCATGGGGTGCAAGAGGCCAAGAGTTCAAATCTCTTCGCCCCGACTAACTAAAAAGATCGCTCTCGGGCGATCTTTTTTCTTTAGGTGAACATGATCCCTTCCAGCGCTCCAACCAATCGCATGGCACTGCTCAGCTTTATAGCTGCATTCTTCACATTTGTTTCTTTTTGCGGGGGTGTTGTTCCAATTCCACTGACCGCCTCGGTTTGTTACCCGGCTGCCATCCTGTTGGGCGCTGCCGCCCTGATTGCCGGGTTTCGAGCCCTGCGCCAGCTGCGCGCCACTGGCGAAAAAGGCCGCGCGCTGGCTCTGATCGGCATCTGGACCGGGGGCCTGACCATCCTGGCGGTTGTGTGCTTTACGACATTCACTTTCATGATGGTTTTCTACGGCGCAGAATATCTCACCCAATTCTTGCGGCATTTTAACCCCTGAGAAACCGTCGCAAATATAAATTGTTATTTTTTCCCCAAAAAACGAGCATCTCAAAAATTACTTCTGTTTCACTCTCCCCCAAAACTGATGAGTTGGGGTATCCTTGCCAGTGGGAGTGCATAAGTCCCGGTGGGCTTCCCGGTCTTCAAAATCGGTGTTGGGCCGCGTTGCGGTCCAGGGTGGGTTCGACCCCCATGCACTCCCGCTCATATCTTGTCAAATCAATTTTAAAGGTGCTTTATGAATATTCCCGAACAGGAAGTTTTGAACGAGTTTGTTTCCAGCGTATTTAATACAGAAGATGTCACTCTTGGCGGTACCGGCAAAGAATTCCTGTTCCGCTATCGCGGGCAGCTCACCACCGATTCAATCCAGGCCTACGACCATCTCACCGCTCTACTGCGTCCATACGAGTTGATGCCGCTTTTTCGCAAAGGCGAGGATGGCCGCCAGGTGATCATGATTACGGTCAGTATGCCCGAGCCCAAACCCTCCAGGGTCTGGATTAACGTGGTGCTCTTTTTGCTGACCGTAGTCAGCGTGGTCTGGACTGGCATGGGTTACGCCGACCCCCAGCAGCTTGCCTCCGCCACATCCGACGCGCAGATGGCCTGGCTGTCGTTTGTACATGGTGGGCTGCCGTTTGCTGTCAGCATGTTGGGCATCTTGTTGGCGCACGAATTTGGGCATTATTTTATAACCCGGCGCAATAATACCGCCGCCACCCTGCCTTACTTTATCCCCTTCCCCAGCCTGCTCGGTACAATGGGCGCAGTCATCGTCTGGAAGGAACTGCCGCGCAACAAACGCGTCCTGTTTGACGTGGGCATTGCCGGTCCGCTGGCAGGCCTGTTCGTTGCCATTCCGGTGGTGCTCTACGGTCTTTTTCTTTCAAAAACCGGCCCGATTGTCCCGGCTGCCGGAAGTTTTATTGAAGGCAACTCTATCCTGTATCTGCTTGCCAAATACGCCGTGTTTGGGCAGCTGCTGCCCGCCCCGGCCAGCTATGGCGCAGTATCGCCCGTGCTTTATTGGATTAAGTATTTTTTCACCGGGTTGCCGGTTCCCAGCGGCGGCACGGATGTATTTATTTCACCGGTGGCCATGGCTGGCTGGGCCGGATTGCTGGTAACCTCCCTAAACCTCATCCCTGCCGGGCAATTGGACGGCGGGCATGTCATGTATGTCCTGTTTGGCAAAAAACTAAAATACGCGCTCCCGGTCATTATTGGCCTGCTCTTTGTTTTGGGCTTTTTCTGGAGCGGCTGGTGGTTGTGGGTTGGCCTGTTGTTTTTCTTTGGTCGCCAATCCGCCGAACCGCCCGACCAGATTACCGAGCTCGATGCGGGCCGCCGCGCCATGGCCTATATGATGATCCTGATCTTTATCCTGGTTTTCATCCCCGTCCCACTGATTATGTTTGGATAACTTTGAATAATAATATGCGCCGCTTCGTGCCTGTTCTGTTGCTGGCTTCCATTTTGCTTGGAGCCTGTTCTCCAATCGTCACACTCCTCACTCGTGTGCCGGCGGTTACCGCCACCCCTGCGGCAACCTCCACCCCCTTACCAGCCACCGCAACCGCGCTCCCACCCTCCACCCCCTTGCCCAATCTGGGTGTCCGCCCAGATATGCTGCAGGGTGTCGAAGTCCTGGTCTGGCACGGCTTCGGCGGCAGTTCTGCAGATTTATTTGCCCGCATGGCCGCTGAATTCACATCATCCAACAAGTGGAGCATCAAGCTCATGGTCACTGCCTCGCCCAATTTAAGCACGCTAACAACCGAAGTCGGCAGCCTGCTGGGCACCCCAGACCAGCCGGATATTGTGGCGGCGCTCCCTGAGCAGATCCTGACCTGGCAGGATAACGCCGTCGATCTCTCTCCCTACCTGGTACAGCCCGAATTTGGCCTGGATGCCGCTGAAATCATTAACGGCGTTTGGGATCAGTCTTTTATCAATGGAGCCCGTTACGGCGTGCCGTTGTCGCGCTCAGCCCGTTTCTTGTTTTACAACACCAGCTTTGCCCACTACCTGGGTTTTGATACCGCCCCGCAAACCAGCGAAGATTTTCGCAAGCAGGCCTGCGCCGCCAACGCTTTTTGGAAGCAGGATACTGATCTGACCAATGACGGCTATGGCGGGCTGGCCCTGGATGTCGTCTCCAACTGGCAGACCCCTTATTCATGGTTGGCCGCCGCTGGTGGCAAAGTCTTTGTAGATGGCAAGTTTCACTTTAATACCCCCGAAAACCTGGCCGCGCTGGAGTTTTTCAGCGGGCTAAAGCAGGCGGGCTGCGCCTGGCAGCCGTCTTCCATATCCAATTTTGAGCACCTGGCCTCGCGCCGGGCCCTGTTCATCACTGGCAGCCTGGGCGATATTGCCGGGCAGAACCAGGCCCTCTCCGCGGCCGCCTCCCCCGACAAATGGACCCTGCTGCCCTTCCCCGGCGAAAAGCCTGCCATTTTCACCTACGGTCCCGATTTGGCAGTGTTAAAATCCAGTGGGGTCCGCCAGCTGGCTGCCTGGTTGTTTATTCGCTGGATGTTGGAAGAGAAGAATCAAGTTCTCTGGTCACGCAGCACCGGGCTGCTGCCAGTCACCACTTCCGCTGTAAAAACCCTGCAAGCTGATGCAATGACCATTCCAGAGCTAAAAGCCGCCCTGAAATTAATGCCCCAATCCGTGCCTTATCCGCAGTCTGCGGACTGGCGCCGGGTTAATAAAATCCTGGCGGATGGTTTTATGGCCTACGGTCAGGGCCTGCCCCTTGCCGATGCTTTTACAGAGCTGGACGCGACTATCGCGGAGCTGACTAAATAACCCGAAGAATAGGTAATGAAATTCACAGGTTGCATGGTGCAGGTGCGCCAGCCTGTTAGAGAATTTTGCAGAGGAGTATCGTATGGAATTCACGCAGCTTGGCCGAACAGGCCTGAAGGTATCCCGATTATGCCTCGGTACAATGAATTTTGGTCCACAGACAACTGAGGCCGATAGCTTTGCCATTATGGACAAAGCGCTCGAACTTGAAATAAACTTCTTCGACACTGCCAATGTTTACGGTTGGAAGTTGGGTGAGGGTGTCACCGAGCAGATCATCGGAAACTGGTTTGCTCTGGGTGGCGGGCGCCGCGAAAAGACGGTACTGGCTACCAAGGTGTATGGCCGCATGGGCGATTGGCCCAACCAGCAGCGTCTTTCTGCGCTCAACATTCGCCAGGCTTGCGAGGCATCTCTCAAACGCCTGAAGACAGATCATATTGACCTGTACCAATTCCACCATGTCGACCGGCTGACCTCCTGGGATGAGATCTGGCAGGCCTGCGAATTGCTGGTACAGCAGGGCAAAGTGCTTTATGTGGGTTCTTCCAATTTTGCAGGCTGGCATATCGCCAAAGCCAACGAAGCGGCGAAGGCCAGGCATTTCCTGGGCCTTTCGAGCGAGCAGAGCCTGTACAATTTGAATGATCGCATGGTTGAACTGGAAGTCATTCCGGCCTGTAAAGATTACGGCCTGGGCCTGATCCCCTGGTCTCCGCTGGCGGGTGGCTTGCTGGGCGGCGTGCTGGAGAAGATTGAAAAGGGCCGCCGCGCCTCGGATGACATGCGCCAGGAAATTGACAAAAACCGTGCCAAACTGGAAAAGTGGGAAGCCTGGTGCAAAGCCTTCGGCGAGCAGCCCGCAGATGTGGCCCTGGCCTGGCTGGTGCGCAACCCGGTGGTTACTGCGCCCATCATTGGCCCGCGTACGCTGGATCAGTTAACCGGTTCCCTGCGCGCGCTTGAGATCAAACTGGACGATGCGGCTCTCAAAGCCCTCGACGATATTTTCCCCGGCCCCGGCGGAGAAGCACCCGAAGCGTACGCCTGGTAAAAAAAAGGTTTCTGGCATAAAAAGTGGGACGATATTTTGTTATGTTGTCCCACTTTTTTGCAAATCAGCCGCGAACCTCTCGTATAAATCTCGCATTAATCACGTAAAATCCTCGTTAAAATTCATCATAAATTTCCCCTGGCCGCCAAAGTTTTTCTGGAATTTGCAACCACCCCGCGCGCCCCGATGGGCTTTTTCTTAGCCTTTAGCACCCCTCGCTGGAAGTGATTTTATGCCTACAGGCTTGCTCGCGTATCACCGGGCCGATGGAAAAAGCATATGAAAAAAGCACCCTAAAGTTTTGTCTCATTCGTGTTACCATTAAGCACAGGCACCTGTTTCCGATCTTTAATGCCAGTCCAAAGGAGGTCTTATGTATTTTTTTGTACGCTTTCTGGGAATTATGGTTCTCATTGTTGGGATTTTGCTCATGTTTTTGGGGTTTGGCGCCGCGATTTATGGTTTTTTGCAAAATGCGGCAGTAGTAGACTATGCAAACCACTACTTGCTGGCTGGCAGCAATATGCGCATGGTAGACGATGCCCGCATCTATTCGGCCATCCTGGGAT
>JBBRWF010000268.1:0-6510 GCA_038249405.1 Anaerolineales bacterium | reverse complement strand
GGGATATCACTGCCTGTAATGGTAATCGCCGGCACCATTACGGTTTACTTTGCACCCAACTTAATTCAAACCCCGCAGCGCTACGTATTCGATGTTCAGGTTGCGCTGGCAATTATGATTTTAAGCGCTGTCCTGGACAGGGTTTTATCCATTCCTGCCAATTTTCTGCGCGGGCAGAATCTTGAATACAAAGGGATGCTCATTAATATGATTTCCATCCTTTTGGCCGGCGCGCTCAACGTGGCGGCGATTTGGGGGGGCTGGGGCTTACCAGGGTTGGCTTTTACATCTTTTGTGGGGATTTTTGTATCCAGCGGGTTTCGTTTTTATGTTGCCCGCCAGGCCATCCCCTGGATGTCAATCGAAAAACCTCGCGTACCCGAATTTAAGAATTTTGCCAAAACAAGTGCCTGGTTATCCTTTTCATCCCTTTCTTCCCTTCTGCTGAATTCATCAGACACGTTAATAATTGGGGCAATGATTGGCCCATCTGCGTCAGCGGTTTACATGACGACCGAAGCAGTAGTAAGGATGTTCTCTGACTCTCTGAACACAATTCTAGGTTCCGGGAACCCTGGCATCGCAGGCCTGTGCGGCCAGAAAGAATGGCAGCGGGTTTCTCAGGTACGCAAAGAAATGCATGTGCTGGTACTCGCAACCATGGCGATTATTGGTTCCGGAGTGCTGGCCTTAAACAGCGTTTTCTTGAATTTATGGGTCAACCAAGGGTACTTCGGCGGCACGATGCTCAACACAATCCTTGTCCTGGCAACTCTCGTGACGTTGATCAGCCGTATCGATACACCAATTCTAATCAGCATCATGTATTACAGAGAGCAAACCTGGATTTCCCTGGTTGCTGGCATAGCCACAGTCGCTACTGGAGCCCTACTGATTCCGTTAATGAAAGAAACCGGCATGGCAATTGGCATGTTGGTTGGCCAGATCGTAGTTCTAATTCCCACCTGGTATATCTTCTCTTCAAAAATCGGACTTCACCTGGGCGATTATTTTGCAACAATGCTCCGCCCCATCATCGCAACAACATTATTGCTCGGGGCCGGTCTGGCAATTGAACCTTTTGTTATCTCAACAACCTGGTTCAGCTTTGCGCTGTGGAGTATCGCAATTGGTATAATCGCTGCTCTTTTCATGTGGTTCGCAGGACTGAACAATGATATGCGAAAAGGTTTCATTCATCGTTTTTTGCATTCAAGTAATCTAGAATCGTTACGAAGAAAATAAAAATAGATCTTTTTCCCAAGGGTATCCTTATATAAATATGTTTAATAACCTGGTTAATAGACAGAGTTTCTCATGCAACGGAGAGTAGGGTGATGATCGACAGCACACCAGAGATTGCCGCAATAAAGGCAAAAACCTTTACCACCTACCGCAGACTGTGGCTTGATTCTTGTCTGCAAAAAAATGCCTCCGGAATGCGCGGAATGGTGGTTGATATCGGTGGAAAACGGGAAAACAAGCGCGGTTCCTTTACCCCTCCAGAAAAAATGGCGAGCGCCTGGTGGTATGTTAATCTCGACTTGAGCACAAATCCCAACATCTTTGCCGATGTATCCATGCTTCCAATCAAAAGTGAAAGCATGGATGTGGCTATCTGCACCGAAGTCCTTGAGCATCTTGAAAATCCCGCAGCATGTGCAGGCGAAGTTCACCGAATTCTAAAGAAGGATGCAGTTGGTTTTTTTTCAGTCCCTTTCATTTATCCAATCCATGCCGACCCTTATGACTTTCAACGTTATACCGCAGATGGGTTACAGCGCCTGCTCTCTGCCTTTCAGTCTGTGACCATCACTCCCATGGGTGGTTATCTTGGAACACTTGCGATGTTAATTGAAATTGGCCTGCCCGGAATATCAGGCCAGCAAATTCCCAAAAAAATCCTTCGGCGCAGCCTGAGATGGTTGACACGTTTCCTTTACAAAGAAGATATAAAAAGGACCAGCTCTCAACCACTTCAATGGAGTAAATTCACTACCGGCTATTTCGTTAAGGTAACAAAATAGTTAGGAAAAGACGAAGCAAATGGTTAATTCAGCATGAAAACTACCCCATCCACTCCCTTGCTTACAATCGGCATCCTTAGCTGGAATCGCCTTCACTACCTGAGGGCAACCCTTGAATCCGCCCGGCGCTGCATAAAATACCCCAGAATCCAATGGATCGTTTTAGATAATTGCTCTACCGAACCCGGCCTGGCAGAGTACTTGAAAAGCATTTCCTGGTTGGATGAACTCATTTTTCTAAAGTCCGATCACGTAACAGCCATGAACGAGATCGTGGAAAAAGCACGGGGTGAAGTTTTACTGATGTGGCCCGATGATATGCAGTTCATCGTCGAAGGGGAGTGGATGGCCGAATATATTTCCATCCTCATGGCAAATCCCTGGATAGGTAGCATGAGTTTGAATTGCCAGCGCCGGCAAACGATCCAAAGGAATTTGGGTTTTAAGAGTTCACTTCATCTAAGGGACATCTTCAGCGAAATAAAATGGTTCGGCTCATCCTTTCGCTTCCCGCGCAAATTGACATCTCCACAAGGACTCTCGATCTTCACCTATGGCTGGAAGGAAGATGGTGTCATCGGTTCTGGCATCCCATCTTTATCCCGCATAAACATCTGGAAAACCCTGGGGCCATGGAAAACAAAAAGCGGGCCAGAGAGAATCGTTGATTCGAGTGGCGGCGGAGAAACCGAAATGCTCGAACGTTGGCGTAAATCGAAACAACCCTGGCAGCGGGCTTTGCCAGTTCTACCAGTCTGTGCTGATATTCTTACTGACCCTACCGGCACGAAAGCAAAAATGCGCGGTGACACACGCTATGGTTTATATACACAACCACCTGTTGGCGAGTTTTATTACCAAATATACAAACAAGAAAGCCTGGCGACTGAGATAAACAGCCCCTTGCCTGCCCCATTTGAAGATTTTGTAAAACCAATCGGGTTCAAGTTACCTGTTAACGAGCATGGTGATTTACTAAAAACAGGCATCAACTTATCCATAAAATCATCTGTGGATCAAAAATAAGGATCGAATTGATGGGTATTGCTTCTCCCACATCCCAAACCTTTCGCGATAGTATTCATACGGTGGATGACCTGATTGTAAAAACCATCAGCAATTTTCAACAGGCCGATCTCTCCATCTTCCACCAGTTTGCTCCGCCTCCATCTGGAGGTGGGCATCAGTTTTTACGCGCCTTTTGCCAAGAATGTACAACCCGTGGCTTGCGAGTTGAAAACAATACCATCTCACGTACAACTCGCGCCTGTCTCTTTAACTCATTCAACTTCGATGCGCGTCGCCTGCGACACTTGCGGCGTGATCACGTTTCTTATGTTCACCGCGTGGATGGCCCAATCAGCGTGTACCGCGGCAAGGATGATGGCATCGATCAGCGCATCTGGCAAATAAACAAGGAATTTGCCGACAAAACCATTTTTCAATCTCGCTACAGTCTGGAAAAACACCTTGCCATGGGCATGGAATTTAAGAATCCTGTTGTAGCGCTCAATGCCACTGACTCGAATATCTTCCATTCCAAAAATCGCCTCCCCTTTTCAGCGGAAAGAAAAATTCGCCTGATTGCAGCCAGCTGGTCTGACAATCCCAAAAAAGGCTCATCTACCTACTCATGGCTCGATAAAAACCTCGATTGGGATCGCTTTGAATTTATATATATTGGCCGCTCACCAGTCCGGTTTCAAAACATAAAGATGATTGAACCGCTGCCGTCCAATCAATTGGCAGAATATTTACGACAGAGTGACATTTACGTAACAGCCAGCCAGGATGACCCGTGTTCTAATTCTCTGCTCGAAGCCCTTAGTTGTGGTGCGCCTGCTCTTTTCTTAAAAAGTGGTGGGCATCCCGAAATCGTAAAAAATGCCGGCCTGGGCTTTGACCTGGCAGAAAAAATTCCTGCTTTACTGGATACACTCATCAATAATTATCCGGTTTATCAAGCCAACATAGATATTCCAACTTTACAATCAGTCACATCCATTTATTTACAAACTCTGGGCCTTGCCAAATGATGCGTACAACTCTAAAAACCATATTAAAGACCGGTGTCCGCACGCTCAGTGCAGGCTGGAAACCCTATTCCCGCCTGATCCTTGCCGGAGATAACGCCGGCTGGGTACTTGATTGGGAAATGCGTGAACTACGCAGGATTTCAAAACAACTCGGGATTCGAACTGTTTCCAATATCTGGAACAATAGCGCAACTCCTCAGGCAATTTTTTATGCCGCTCAATTCTTTCTTAAGAATGACACCTGGCTCAAAAATCAACATCGGACCGGCTTTTCTTATTTTCACGGACTGCCTGGAACAGGCGATAAAGATTTCGATGCGATTTACGCCGGCTTATGCCGCAATCATAACCACCTGAACCGCATCCAGGTCTCTCACAGCCAAATGCGGGATGCCGTCCTGCAAACTGGAATTGACCCGGCCAAAGTACACTTGATTCCAATTGGCATCAACCTTTCCTTCTTCCATTTTAGAAATATGGCGCTGCGCAATGAACAACGCTCCAGTCTCGGGATTTCTCAAAAAGCATTTGTCATTGGTTCTTTTCAAAAAGACGGAAACGGATGGGGCGAAGGACTTGAGCCCAAACTCATAAAAGGACCTGATATTTTTCTTCGTACGCTTGCCGAAGTAAAATCATCAATCCCCGATTTATACGTATTACTTACCGGCCCTGCTCGCGGATACATAAAAGCAGGCCTTGAAAAATTAAAAATACCGTACAAGCACTTGTTTCTTAAAGATTATCCTGAAGTCGGGAGACTGTTTCCTGCCCTCGACCTTTACCTGGTTACTGCCCGACAGGAAGGTGGGCCAAAAGCGATATTAGAATCTATGGCATCTGGTATTCCCCTGGTCACCACCAGGGTTGGTCAGGCTATGGATCTGGTAACCCATGGTAAAAATGGCTGGATGGTGGACATTGAAGATGTAAATGGACTGGCGCAGTGGACCAATTATGTTTATCAAAACCAGGGTCCCGGCCTTGAAAAAATCCTGGAGCAGGGCCTGGTTACTGCGCAAGCCAATAGCTATTCAAATCAAGTTCCACTCTGGAACAAATTTATGAGCGGTTTTGTCGATTCAACCACTCAACCTCAGCAAAAATGAAAAGCGCAACGATTTCCGCCTCGCATAAGAATCAACTAAGAACCGCTTTTGGGCCTCTTTTGCCTTTTATTCGGTTCTTGCGAATCTTACCTGCGCGCCTTCATGCCGGGCAACAGGCCTCAAAATTACGCAGCCACAAAACAAACACATCAATCTGTTACCTCACGAACAATTTTCCCAATCGGCCCGCTTTACGAACGGAAATTGCGGGCGGCGGTGCAGTAAAATTAACTTTTCTGGCCGAATCATTTCCCCATTCCTACCCGAATGCCAGCATACTTTATACAGTCAGCAGCGTGGATCACTTTGCCAGGCCGATAATCCTGCGCACAGCCCGCCAAAAGGGACTAAAAGTCGTTCTAAACCAGAATGGGGTGGCATATTTGGCCTGGCATGGCCCCGGCTGGGAAGAACCAAATAAAAAATTACGGGCCGCATACGAACAGGCAGATTTTATTGTTTACCAGAGCAATTTTTGTAAAGAATCAGCTCGTATTTTTCTTGGCGAATCCTCCGCGCCATCGCAAGTGATTTACAACCCAGTTGATACTAACTTATACCAACCCGTTCAAAAAAATCTTCCCCGCCGTGGCCCAGTCTTACTGCTTGGCGGCAACCAGTATGAACGTTATCGGCTCGAATCCGCCATCCAGATATTCAAACAAATCACAACCCACCTGCCTGATGCCCATTTACTCATCACAGGCAGATTATGGGGCGATGATCAAAACGTCTCTATGGCAATTGCGAAGCAAGCCCTGCTGAAACTGGGGATTGAAGATCTGGTTGAGTTCACAGGTTCATATACTCAGGCCTCTGCGCCTTTAATTTTCCAGAGAGCCGATATCTTAATTCACACCAAATATAACGACCCTTCCCCCAACCTGATCGCAGAGTCCCTGGCTTCCGGGCTGCCTGTTGTTTATTCTGCCAGCGGTGGTGTCCCTGAACTGGTCGGTAAAGATGCAGGCATTGGGTTACCAGTAGAGCAAAGTTGGGAAAAAATAAGCCTCCCCGATACCCAGGCTATGGCTCTCGCCGCAGTAAACATCTGGGAAAACTACAAAGATTTTTCTAATGCTGCCCGCCAGCAAGCAGAGCAGCAATTCGCATTGGACAAGTTTATCCTGGCACACCGCGAACTTTTTTCAAGCCTGATGGACCGATAAATGCCGCTTGTATCTGTTCTTCTACCTGTCTTCAATGCCGCCCCAGATTTGCCGCGCGCCATTCATAGTCTTGGCATCCAGACCCTCAAAGACTTCGAGGTGATCGCCATTGATGATGGCTCCACGGATGGCTCAGGACAACTACTGGATGAATTTTCCCGCCGCGATC
>JBBRWF010000267.1:0-6520 GCA_038249405.1 Anaerolineales bacterium | reverse complement strand
GAGCACCTTGATGTTTCCCTACTATCTTCCCCATGTCTGGAGTGTACGCTATTTTTTTCGAAGTCAACGCTAATACTTCTTCGGGAGCCAACCCTTCGTGCTTATCGATCGCATATATCGGATCATTTTTATCAATTTGAAAAAATAAAAATATCGAAGGAGCTGTTGCTCAACGCCTTTTTAATTCCAGCCTCGCTTCTGGCCGGATTTCTTTTCTGGTGGGCAACCGCTGTTCACGGCATTGGAATACGCACCGATTCGGTCACTTACCTGTGGGTGGCGGAGAGTCTTGCCAAAGGGATCGGGTTCGGAATCATGGATGCCTTCGGGCATTTCAGGCCAATCAACCACTGGCCGCCCCTGTATTCGTTGATCCTTTCCATATTCGTCTGGCTATCTGCGCTCGTTAATCTGCCGGTCAGTGCCGAGCAGGTCTCAAGGGTGCTTGGATTTCTGCTAACCAGCGCAAATGTTTACATCTTTGGGCTATTGACCGCAAAAATAAGCCACAAGTCATTTTTATTTGTGGTCGGTGGGGTGATTGTTCTGCTGTCATCCCCCATTTTTTGGGAAACCTATCTTTATGCCATGTCAGAACCGCTGTTTATTTTCTTCAGCCTGTTAGCCGTGTATTACTTTATGGAATACACGCGCACCTTCAGCAACCAGGCGATTTTTTGGGCCGGGTTGGCAGCCGGGTTGAGCCTGTTTACACGTTACGTAGGGATTTTTCTCTTCCTGGTGATGGGAGTTTCAATATTCTTTTATATGCGCCGGCCTCTAAAACAAAAAATCCGCGCGCTGGCCCAGATCTTGGCGATTGGCTTACTGCCCATTTTTTTGTGGAGTCTTCGAAATTTCAGCGCCACGGGTTCACCGACCAATCGCCGCCTGGTATTTATCCCAATCACCTCTGCTGAGTGGGACATGCTGCTAGCCAGCCTGGCAGATTGGTTCGGCCCTCTGATCAAGATGTTCAAAATAATCCCACTGGGACTGGCCATTTTGCTTGCTTTTTGCCTTTTAATTGCATCGCTTTTTATTTACTACAAAAAAAGAGTGTACGGCAATAACGAATCGCAGGAGATGAGGTGGAAGATCCTGGTTGCCTGCATTCTCTCCTATTCATTTTTTCTGGTCTTTTCGAGATTATTTTTTGACTCATCCATTCCGTTGGAAGAATCACGCATGTTTTTCCCAATTTACCTGGGATTAATCCTGCTGGTAATCTCTTTGCTTTCGAATGCCCGCGACTTAAAATATGTGGTACTGGGCAAATATGTGTTTCTCGCCGCTTTTGGCGTAATGTTTGTTTTTGGAGGTTTGTTTGCGGGCATCAGTGTACAAAAAACAACCTCATTCTTGTTGAGCAGCCGTAACAATGGCCTGTCACTGAACAGCACCGGGTTTAAAAACAGACCAGTCTGGTTGGCCCTGAGAGAACTGGTGGTTGATGCGCGCGATCCGGTTTATTTTTCGGATAATGTAGAAAAACTTTACTGGGCCAATAAGACGCCTTCTGCCATCCTGACCGGGATTGATGAGAGTCTGGTTGCGCTGTTTCAACCAACCTTAATGGAACACGATATTATTATTGTGCTCATCGATAATCCCAGCGAAAGCGCAAATGTCTATCAATATCTACCCGCTGCCAAAAAGTTCTACAAGGATACGGACGGCGCCATCTTCATCATACACAACACTGATAATAATTAACTGGCGCACGCCGCGCGAACCAAACCCAAAACTGGACAATAATCAACCCTGCGTTTTAAGGAGTAAATCATGGACTGGAAGGACAAAGTCATTCTGATCACTGGCGGCACAGGCTCATTCGGGAAGAAATTTATCAAGA
Organism: Anaerolineales bacterium; assembly: GCA_038249405.1. GTDB lineage: Bacteria > Chloroflexota > Anaerolineae > Anaerolineales > Villigracilaceae > UBA5195. Next base: position 4,665 of record JBBRWF010000267.1, on the reverse strand, counting down.
TATTGCTGGCCGAAAAACAACCAAAGAAAATCATCGTCTTCAGCCGTGATGAACTCAAACAGCACGAAATGCGCGTGGCAGGGTATGATCACCCATCCCTGCGCTACTTTATTGGTGATGTGCGCGACCGCGAACGGCTTGTACGCGCCATGCACGGCGTGGATATTGTGGTGCATGCCGCTGCGCTTAAGCAGGTGCCCGCGTGCGAGTACAACCCGATGGAAGCAGTCAAGACCAACATTATCGGCACATCCAATGTGCTGGAGGCGGCCCTGGATGCGGGTGTAAGCAAGGTGCTGGCGCTCAGCACCGATAAAGCTGTCAGCCCGGCAAATCTATATGGGGGCACCAAACTGGTTGCCGAAAAACTGGTGATCCAATCGAATGCCTACGCCGCGGGAACTTCCACTCGGTATTCATGCGTGCGGTATGGCAATGTTGTCGGTTCACGCGGGTCAGTGGTACCGCTCTTTCTAAAGCAAAGAAATTCCGGGCGTATCACCATCACCGATGACCGCATGACTCGTTTCTGGCTTTCGCTGGAGCAGGGCGTGCATTTCGTGATAACTTGTATCGAACAGATGGAAGGCGGGGAAGTCTTTGTACCCAAGATCCCGAGCACTAAGGTGATCGACCTGGCGCGTGCCATCGCCCCGAATGCACAAATCGAGATCATCGGCATCCGTCCCGGTGAAAAGCTGCACGAAGACCTGCTCTCATCCGATGAAGCCCGGCATACCATTGAGTTGGAACACATGTATGTGGTTCAACCCGCCGAGGCAACCTGGTTTGGCTATTCATGGAAAGACAGCGGCAAACCTGTGGCGGAAGGGTTCTCTTACACCAGCGACAGCAACACCGAATGGCTGGATGTGGAAGGCATCAAAAAGTACATCGCACCCTTTGAAACTGATTTTGCCAACGGCAAACTCGAAGGCTAAGCGCAAGGAAGCATTATGCGTATTTTGATCACGGGCGCATCTGGACTGCTGGGGCTTAACATGGCCTTGCAGCAGTCGAAACAGACCATGCTGGGCGTTGACCGCGGCAAGTTGGCGGGAACTCCCTTTGAACTCCAGAGAGCCGACCTGCTTGAACCTCAGGCCGGTGAACGGCTGCTGGATGCGCTTAAACCCGAGGCCGTCATCCATACCGCCGCGAACGCAAATGTTGATTCGTGCGAATCAGACCCACAGGGCGCGCAGCGCATGAATGCCGACCTGCCCGGCGAGTTGGCGCTGGCCTGTGCCAGGCGCGGCATCCACTTTTTACACATTTCGACCGATGCAGTATTTGACGGCACAAAAAATGGGATTTATACCGAAAGCGATGTTCCCAACCCGCTGGGAGTCTACGCACAAAGCAAACTCGATGGCGAGCGCAATGTGCTTTCAGCCAACCCGCAGGCCTGTGTGGCACGCGTCAACTTTTTTGGCTGGAGTCTCTCCGGAACGCGCTCGCTCTCTGAATTTTTTTACAATAAATTATCCAGCGGCCAGCAGTGCAACGGTTTCACCGATGTTTATTTTTGCCCGCTGTTTGTTGGCGACCTGGCCTCGACCCTGATTGCAATGCTGGAAAAAGAACTGACCGGGTTGTACCACACAGTAGGCGCGGAGGCGCTCTCCAAGTATGACTTTGGACAGCGCATAGCCCGTCAGTTTGGGTTTGACCCCCGGCTGGTTATCCCCAAATCTGTGGAAGATTCTGACTTAAAGGCACGCCGTTCCCACAACTTACGCCTATCCATCCACAAGTTATCCACCGCTTTGGGGCAGGAAATACCCAATGTATCAACCGGAATTGAACAGTTTTATGCACAGGCAAAGCAGGGTTATCCACAGAAAATGCGTAGTTATGCACAGGACAGGGCTTAAAATTGCCGATTCCGCCAAATAATTCAGTCACCCAAAAAATGACAAACTACTTCCAGCATTGGAGGAAATTATGGAATTAAAAATTGGCAACCACTTGATTGGCCCGGGGCATCCAACTTATTTCATCGCCGATATCGCCGCCAACCATGACGGCGATCTGGAGCGCGCCAAACTGCTCATCCGCCTGGCAAAGCAAGCCGGGGCAGATGCCGCCAAATTCCAGAATTTCAAAGCCGCCAAAATAGTCTCGGACTATGGCTTCACGCACATGAACAGCCAGGTCAGCCACCAGGCAACCTGGAAGAAATCCGTATTCCAGGTGTATTCCGAGGCGTCTGTTCCGCTGGGCTGGACGCCCACCCTGGTGGAAGAGTGTAATGAAGTAGGGATTGATTACTTTACTTCGCCCTATGATTTTGAATCAATTGACGCGGTGGACCCTTATCTCCCGGCGTACAAAATTGGCTCGGGCGAAATTGACTGGATCGAATCGCTGGAGCTGATGGCATCCAAGGGCAAGCCCGTGCTGCTGGCCACCGGCGCAGCGCATATCGGCGAAGTGCAAAAAGCCGTGCATGCCATCCTGGCGATCAACAAACAGCTGGTGCTGATGCAGTGCAACACAAATTACACCGCCAGCCCGGAAAACTATGACTACATCAACCTGAACGTGCTCAAGAACTATGCGAACATGTTCCCGGAGGTCGTGCTGGGGCTTTCTGACCACACACACGGCAACGCCACCGTTCTGGGAGCCGTAACGCTCGGCGCACGTGTGGTGGAACGCCACTTTACCGACAGCAACGACCGCGAAGGACCCGATCACAAATTCGCCATGAACCCGGAGGCCTGGGCGCACATGGTGGCAGAAACACGGCAGCTCGAGCGCGCATTGGGCAGCGCTGATAAATTTATCGGCGGCAATGAACAGGAAACCCAGGTGGTTCAGCGCCGCTGCCTGCGCGCTGCGCGCGATATTCGGGCTGGCGAAAGCTTCACCCGCGATATGATTGATGTGCTGCGCCCGGCAACGCCCGGCGCGATCAAACCAGACCAGATCCTGAATATCATTGGCACCAAAGCCCTGCACGACATGCCTTTTGGCAAAGAACTGCGCTGGACTGACCTGGGCGCCTGAACTTCCCTTTATGAGAGTAATTTACTTTTCTCTGGATTACAGCCCTCACGATCATCGCTTCCTTTCCGCCCTGGCAGAGACGGAACACGAGGTTTTTTATGTTCGCTTGCAGCGCGGTGCGCGCCAGACCGAAGACCGCCCCGTGCCTGGGAAAATACAGCAAGTGCTATGGGCGGGTGGGCAAAAAGCCTTCGCCTGGCGCGATCTGCCGCGCCTGATCCTGGATTTCCGGCGGCTGGTAAAAGAAATCAAACCCGATCTCATTCACACGGGGCCGATCCAGACCTGTGCCTTCATTGCTGTTTTAAGCGGCTTTCGCCCCATCCTGACCATGTCCTGGGGTTTTGACCTGATGAAAGACGTTGAGCGCGGCGCCTGGTGGCGTTTTGCAACGCGTTACACCCTGCGGCGAAGCACATTTTTCACTAGCGATGCCAACATTACGCGCGACAAGGCTGTCTTTTACGGCATGGCGCCCGATAAGACCATCGTCTTCCCCTGGGGCGTTGACCTGGATCATTTCACACCCGCTTCGGCAGCCGACCAGGAAACACGACCCGGCTTTACTGTGTTTTGCAACCGTTCGTGGGAACCCAATTATGGCGTGGATGTATTGGCACGCGCCTTTGTGCAGGTCGCAAAACAGCACGGAGATGTAAGTCTGATGCTGCTGGGCGGCGGTTCGCAAGGACCTGCCATCCGGCAAATCCTTTCCAATGGCGGCGTGCTGGATCAAGTAACATTCGCCGGTCAGGTTTCTCAAAAGCATCTGCCGCGCTTTTACCGCATGGCCGACCTGTATGTCTCTCCTTCGCACGTGGACGGATCGTCGGTATCCTTGATGGAAGCCCTGGCGTGCGGCCTGCCCTGCCTGGTCTCTGATATTCCTGCCAACAAAGAATGGGTATTTGATGACCAGAACGGCTGGACCTTTCCAGATGGAAATGCGGATATACTGGCAGCGAAAATACAGGCAGCGATCGAAAAGCGCCCAACGCTGCCTGTCATTGGCAAAAATGCCCGCACAACCGCCGAAGAGCGCGCTGATTGGAAAAAGAATTTTAAGAAGTTGATGACAGCCTACGAAATGACTGCCAGAAAACAAAAGCCGGGGTAAGATAACGCTCATGCATACAATCGCCATCATTCAAGCCCGCATGGGCTCATCACGCCTGCCGGGCAAAGTTTTGCTGGATATTGCCGGGAAGCCGATGGTCCAACACGTCATTGAGCGCACTCGCCTGGCGCATTCGCTCTCAATGGATGGAACCGGAAGCACTTCAGGCTCGGTGATTGTTGCCACGACCAGCGACCCGGCTGATGACCCTATGGCAAAATTTTGCGAAGAACAGGGCGTACCCTGCAGCCGCGGCTCTGTGCACGATGTGCTGGACCGTTATTATCGATGCGCAAGGATGGTTGAAGCCGAAACAGTGGTGAGGATTACAGCGGATTGCCCTTTCATTGCACCTGAAGAAATTACACGTGTATTGAAGGTCTACCAAAAAGGGGATTATGACTTTGTGGCCAATCGCCTGCCGCCACCCTTTAAGCGCACAAGTCCCATCGGTATGGATACAGAAGTGGTCTCATTTGCTAACCTTGAACTTGCTTGGCAGGAAGCTAGAGAACCTTACGAGCGCGAACATG
>JBBRWF010000266.1:0-6532 GCA_038249405.1 Anaerolineales bacterium | reverse complement strand
GTAATTCCGAATGCAATAGTATTCTTCCCCCAGTATTTGCACATACTCACCGCGTGATTCAGTGTTGTACGCCTGTATGCTATTTTGTCCTGCGAAAATATTTTGCTGCATGCTGACCAATCCAAAAAGGTGGGAGTCGAAACCTGAAATAAGCCAATGGGTTGAGGTTGTGCAATATAAAATTTACCTACCTGGTAACTATAAACTCCAATCAGCGGGTAGTTCGTGGGCGGAGGTATTGATGATCAGAGCGCGAAATTCTGTGCTGAGGGGGGCGTAGTCTGTATTTGCTGTGCCTGTGTCACGGTTTTCCACCAATAAAATACTTGCATCGCGGCTCAGTACATTGGTGTGCCAGGCTCCACGTTTGATGTTGTATTGTTTCAACGGCTGCATGAGCACTGGTTCGAGTGTTTCCAACTGGTTCGCGCCGCTGCCGATGAACAATACTGCCTGACCGGAAAGCAGAATGAAGACCTCGTCGGTTTCGTTGTGACGTTCAGCGCGTTCAATGCAATCTGGTATCAGCTCATCTATATAACGCAAGATTGCCACGCGCCATGTTCCAAAATCAATCAGAGGCTGATAGCCTATACCGTTGAATTCATGGATTTCGAGAAGGTCATTTTCCATGCTGCTTGCTCCTGAAGTGATTTGGATTATAGACTTGCTTCGGTTTGCGCGTAGACATACTGAAGGAAGGTTGAATAGTTATTCTTGCCAATTTTCGAAATCTACCCAACAACTACTTTTACATTCACATGGCGGGTTTCAGCAGAGGGTAAAGAGATAATTGTGCCTTGAATGGCCTGTCCATCCACTTCGAGTTGAAGTGTGTTTTCGGGGCTGATACGGAGTACGGAAATATGATATTGTACGCCGCGGAATTCACGCACAACTTCAAAACCTGGCCAGGAGGTGGGGAAGACGGGGCTAATTTCAAGACCTTCATAAGCGGGCTTGATGCCAAGGATGGCCTGTGAGATTGCCACGTAATTCCAGGCAGCGGTGCCGGTGAGCCAGGAATTTTTGGCTTCGCCATGGGTGGGGGCATCTTTGCCTGCGATCATCTGGGCGTAAACATAGGGTTCGCAACGGTGCAAGTCGCTTATATCTTCACGCGCGGAAGGATTGATGCGCGAGTAATAATCGAAAGCCTTGTCGCCACGCCCGATTTTTGTCTCGGCAATCATGATCCAGGGGTTTGTATGGCAGAAAATGCCCGCGTTTTCCTTGTAGCCGGGTGGGTAGGATGAAACCTCCCCGAGGTGAATGTAGTATTTGCTAAAGGCAGGCTGCAATAACAGGATGCCGTGTTTTGTGGCAAGCTGTTTTGACACCGAGTCAAGGGCTTTCGCAGCGCGACCATCGACGGGGTCAATTCCCAGGCCTGCCATGATACAAATTCCCTGGGGCTCGAGGAAAATTTTGCCCTCGACATTTTCTTTTGAGCCGAGCGCGTGCCCAAAGTTATCGTAAGCGCGACGGAACCAGGCGCCATCCCAGCCCGATTTCCAGACGGTTTCTTCCATGTCTGCTGACAGCTTCGTGTAGAAAGCGGGTGGTTGAAAGCCTGTGATTTTATTGGCGTTGAAGCGCTTGCCTTCCACTGCCAGCTTTGCAAGCCCGGCCATTTCGTTGGCAGCCAGGATAAATAAACCGGCGATAAAGACACTTTCGGCAACCAGACCGTCCACGTTGGTGGTGGTCTGGAAGGATTGGCCGGGAGTATCTGAAAAGCAGTTTAAGTTCAGGCAATCATTCCAATCAGCGCGACCAATCAGGGGCATGCGGTTTGGACCAAGACGGTCGACTGTATATTGAATTGCCCTTTGCAGATGCTCGTATAAAGGTGTTTCGCTGCCTAACTCGTTTTCGTATTCGACCGGAACATCCAGAATGCTCCAGTCGCCGGTTTCTTTTAGATAAGCTGTTACACCCAGTACAAGCCAGGCGGGATCATCATTAAAACCGGAGCCTACATCATTGTTGCCTCGCCTGGTGAGCGGCTGGTATTGATGATAGGCACCGCCATTCTTTAGCTGGGTAGCCGACAGATCGAGAATCCGTTGGCGGGCTCTTTCGGGAATCATGTGTACAAAACCGAGCAGGTCCTGGTTTGAATCACGAAAGCCCATGCCTCTGCCGATGCCGCTTTCAAAATAGGAGGCTGAACGGCTCATGTTGAAGGTGACCATGCACTGGTACGCATTCCAGATATTGACCATGCGGTTGGTGTGTTCATCGGGTGTGGTGACCTGCATTTTGCCCAGTAAATTGTTCCAATGAACTTTGAGAGCCTCGAAAGCATCTTCCACGCTGGTTGTGTCGAGATATTTTTCAATAATTGGGAGTACATATTTCTTGTTAATGACCTGAGAATCCGGTGGGTCGAATTTTTCATCTTCCGGGTTTTCCTGATAGCCCAGGATGAAAATAATTTTTTTGCTTTCCCCTGGTTTTAAGAAGATACGCACATGGTGTGACCCAATCGGTTGCCAGCCGTGGGCTTCTGACTCGACAGAAATACCTTTTTCAACCACGATTGGAGAATCCCAGCCGCGATAGGGGCCTAGAAATTCATCGCGCTGTGTATCGTAGCCATCCAGCTCTTCTGAGCAGGCAAAATAGGCAAAGTGATTACGTCGTTCACGGTATTCGGTTTTGTGGTAAATAACCCCGTCGATGATCTCCATTTGACCAGTGGAGAAATTGCGCTGAAAATTTGTGGCGTCATCGTTCGCATCCCACAGGCAGAATTCAACCGCTGAAAATACAGATAAATCCGCAGGTTTGTCACGGCGATTGGTAATCGTTTGTTCCCAAATTTCCAGACTTTCACCCAGGGGAACAAAATAGCGTGTCTCGGATTCGATTTTGTGCGCAATGGACTTAATGATGGTGTAACCCTGTCCATGGCGGCATTCATAAAAATCCAGTTTGTCACGCGTAGGCATCCAGGTTGGAGACCAGTATGGGCGCGATATATTTTCTTTCTTCCCAGCGTCGTTATCGCGTAGGTAAATATAGCGTCCGCCCATATCGAGAGGCGCATTGTTGTAGCGATAACGAGTGAGTCGACGCAGCCGGGCATCTTTGTAGAAAGAATATCCTCCAGCGGTGTTGGATATTAACCCAAAATAATTTTCACACCCCAGGTAATTAATCCAGGGCAGGGGGGTGTCTGGTCGTTCAATCACATATTCGCGGGTAATATCGTCAAAGTGTCCGTAGCGCATTTGGCCTCTTTATTTGATTGTTTATTAAGAACTGCAATTGAAACGAATTTCAAAATTTGAATGATTGGGAAATATTGACATCGTTATTTAAGTGGGTTTCAGGCTTTGGCAAGATCCTGAGCCAGGGCAGAAATTTTCTCTGGCGTTAAGATATGGGGCGCTATGGTAGCAATTTGATCAATGGTCAGATCGAGAACATGCTGAACATCGGGAGCCTTGATCCATTCGGGAAAGTTCTTCGCAAAAGCTGCATAGCCACCAGCATCATCCAGGATTTCCTTGAGTACTAATCCTGTATGAAGGCGGGTATGTTGCAAGCGGGGTGGAGCCGCCAGCGTAGTCTTTGCGGAAAGGCGAATATCCCGGCTGGAAGAACCAATCAGGATTTCAAACTGACCAGGTTCGGTTATCCAGCCCCCGCGAGCGGGATTGTAGAACCAGAAGGCTTCTTGATCCAACGCGATGCTGATGTTTTTAGTTTCACCAGCTTTGAGGTCGATTTTTGTAAAGCCCTTGAGTTCTTTTACGGGCCGGACAAGGCTGCTGCTGAGATCGTGAACGTAGACCTGGACGATTTCTTTGCCAGCGCAGTTCCCTGTATTCGTAATATCCAGATTAATACTCAGGTTGCCATCTTCCAATCTGAATTCCGGGGCGACACGCAAATTGCTATATTTAAAGGTGGTGTAAGACAAACCGTGTCCGAAGGGGAAAAGAGGTTCAATTTCTTTTTTGTCATAATAACGATAGCCGACAAACAGCCCTTCGCCATAATATACCCGGCCATTTTCCCCGGGGAAATTGATGTAGCTGGGGTTGTCTTGCAGGCGCAGTGGGAATGTGGTGGGCAATTTGCCGGAAGGATTCACATCACCGAAGAGAATGTCGGCAAGCGCATTGCCTTGTTCCTGGCTGTTGTACCACAATTGCAAAACAGCGGCTGCTTTATCCACCCAGGGCATTTCCACCGGGGAGCCAACATTTAAAACAACCACTGTGTTGGGATTTACTTGGGTAACCCTGGCGATCAGTTCATCCTGCGAACCAGGAAGTTTCATATCAACCCGGTCGAAGCCTTCTGCTTCCCATTCGCCAGTAAGCCCGGCCACCAGGATAACCACATCTGAGCGGCGGGCCAATTCAACAGCTTCGCTGATCAGATCTTCGGCATGAGGCGGCATGTGGCTCAGGCTCAATGAACGCCAGCGGGGATCACCCTGCCAGTTATATTCCACCAGGATGGCATATTTTTGCCCGGCAACAAGCTCCATATGGATGGTTTTTTGCCCATAAGGAGCCGGAGTGGTCCAGTTGTCGATTACCTGTTTGCCTTCAAAGAACAAGCGACCGCGACCAACTGTACCCAGACCAAAGCTTTGCAAACCACTCTGCTGCGGAGTAAAGAAGCCGCTCAGGCGAACTGCAAAACGTGATTGGTCAGCAACGGGCAGGCAATCTCCAAACCAGCCAAACTGAACATGCTTGTTGGTTTGTGTAAAAACGGGTTGCCCACTGAAATCGAGGTTATCGAAAATTTCCACCAATAGACCCTGGGTGCCATCTTGATTGGAGAGCGTGGCGGCATCTGGGGCGGGCATTGTGCGGTGAATCAGACAGCCGGGGGCGTATTCAACTTGAATTTCTTTTTCAGCGCGGGAGCGGATGCCTTCTAATGGTGAGATTACATAATGCGGGATTACTGCTGAACTGCCACCGCCCAGGATCTGTGCCCAACGCGCATTTTCTCCGATGACAACGATCGATTTTACATCTCGGAGGGGCAGGAGGTTGTTTTCGTTTTTTAGCAGGACAATGGCTTCGCAGGCAGCTTTGCGAATAATCGCGCGGTGCTCCGGTTTATCCTCGCCGCGTTCAGGCTGGAGTTTTGGATTTTCGAATAGACCTGCTTTTTGAATGATACTGAGCAAGCGCTTGATCTTATCGTTCAGACCGGCTTCATCAAGTGTGCCATTCTGAAGAGCGGCTTTTACTTTTTCGGCGCTCATGCAGCGCGCCGGGCCGGGCATTTCCAGATCGAGCCCGCCAGCGGGGACATTATCTGTGTATGTTCCGTACCAGTCAGACATGATCAGACCATCAAAGGCCCATTCGTCAATGAGTATGGTCTTTAGTGTGTAATTGTTTTCACTTGCAAAAGTTCCTCTTACACGGTTATATGCCGACATGACTGACCAGGGTTTTGCATTTTTAATTGCCTTGCGGAATGGTTCCAGGTAAATTTCACGCAGGGGGCGTTCTTCGACCTCGGAGCTGATTGAGTTGCGTTCGAATTCCTGATCGTTACAGATGTAATGTTTAATGCAGGCGCCGACGCCTTTTTCTTGAAGGCCCTGAATATACGAGGCGGCCATTTCGCCGCTTAGATAGGGGTCTTCGGAATAGCATTCAAAATTACGCCCGGCAATAGGGGAGCGATGAATATTTACGGTAGGCGCAAGCAGGATGTGAGCACCTTTGGCTTTTACTTCATCTGCCAGAACGTTACCAACTTTTTTGACCAGATCTTTATTCCATGTTGCGCCAAGTGCCACGCCAACAGGGGTGCAGACCGAAGGAGGCCCCAGGCCACCTTGAGCGCCTCGGCCTCCATTGGGACCATCGGTCACCTTGAAGACAGGGATACCCAGGCGCTCAACAGGCACTGTGTGCCACAGGTCGGCGCCAGCAAGCATTGAAATTTTCTCATCAAGGGTCATTTCTGAAATCAGGGTTTGAATGGCATCCATTTCTTAAATCCTTTGCGAATATTAAGCTGAATTATTTGCAAGATTCGTGCAACCGCAGGAAGCTCGCAGGATCAATTCAGGTTGAATAATTAAATGTGTTGGTTTTGATTCTTCGTGTTGCAGCTGGTTAATTAATAATTGAACTGCCTGCTCGCCAATCCGTTGAATGGGCTGGTGAATTGTGGAGAGGGGCGGATCCATCTGGGTGGCGATAGGAAGGTCATCAAAGCCAACGATAGCAATATCACCCGGGATACTTAAGCCTGCTTCGCGGATGGCACGGTAAGCGCCCGCGGCCATGAGATCACTGGCGACGAAGACGGCATCGGGGCGGGTTGGGAGTAATTGCTGCATGGCACTGTATCCACTGGCTTCGCTGAAATTGCCTACGATGACCAGGGTGTTGTCAATTGTTATTCCATTTTCTTGCAAAGCAAGGTTGTAACCTTTTAGTCGGTCGTGTCCGGCAATCGTGTTTTGCGGCCCAGCAATTGTTGCGATGCGTTTGCGCGGCGAGCTGCAATTTATCAGGTGCGAGGTAGCCTG
>JBBRWF010000265.1:0-6534 GCA_038249405.1 Anaerolineales bacterium | reverse complement strand
CTGATGTTGCGGCTGCTTCGAGCCTGGGCGTTTCCTCCACGCCGACCTTCTTTGTGAACGGCCTGGCTGTGATTGGCGCCCAACCCTTTGAGGTTTTTCAACAGTTGATCGATAAGGAATTGGCAGGGGAAATACCGAAATAAACCATTGAACCGGGGAGTTTGTATGAAAAAGTTTGTTGCAATTGCGGGGAACATCGGGGTGGGAAAATCGACCCTGGTGGATTTGTTATGCCGCAGGCTGGACTGGGAACCTTTTTACGAGCCGGTGACTGAAAACCCGTACCTAACGGATTTTTATAATGATATGGGGGTGTGGTCTTTTCATTCGCAGATCTTTTTCCTGAGCCACCGCCTGCGCGCGCATCATTTGATCGCCAACCACCCCACCTCGGTTATTCAGGATCGCAGCGTATATGAAGATGCCGAGATTTTTGCGCAAAATCTATTTCTTCAAGGTCATATTGCCCCGCGCGATTATGGAACTTACCGTGAACTTTACGAGACGGTGATGCAGTTTTTGCCGCCACCGGATCTGGTGATCTATCTGCGCGCTTCAGTACCAACACTCTCCAACCGCATTTCGCAGCGCGGCAGGGATTATGAACGCACCATCACTGCGGAGTACCTGGAAAGTTTGAATCGATTATATGAGAGCTGGATTTCCAACTTTACGCTGTGCCCGGTGTTGAGTGTGCCGGCAGATGATCTGGATTATGTGGCGCATACCGGTCACCTTGACTTGATCGTGCGCAAGGTTGAGGAGAAGCTGACCGGGCGGGAAGAGGTGGTGTTTGCTCCGGATGAAGTGGCAAAAGCTGCCACGGATTAAACGCTGCGGCAGTTTTATCAATCCATAATGAAAACCTGCAAGGCTTAATCGGTAAAGAGGGGTAAGTGACCGAGGGCGATGATGTGGAGCCATTGGGATTTTTCGCCTTCGGTCATGATGGCGGCTTCGGCAACCACTTTTGCCCCGGCTTTATCGAGAATCATGCGCATACCCTGTAGAGTGGAACCGGTGCTGATGACATCATCGATGATGATGATCTTTTTGCCAGCCACCAGACCCTTATCTTTTTCGTCCAGGATAAGGGTTTGCGGCTGGCCGGTGGTGATGGAGAGCGTCTCAGCCTGGATGGCGTCACCCATGTAGGGTTTGTAGGTTTTTCGTAAAACGACATAGGGCTTGCGGGTTTCGACCGAAAGTGCGTATGCCAGCGGGATGGACTTGGCTTCGGCTGTGACCAGGATATCGTAATCCACGCTTTGCAGTTTTTCGGCAAGTGCGCGGGCGCTGACCTGAACAAGCTCAGTATCCCCAAGAATGTTGAGGATGGCAATTTTGAGACCGGGGGCGATCTGAAACAAGCGTAAATCGCGCTTCAGACCAGCAATTTCGACAGGATAAGTTGTTTGTGTCATCATTTCCTCCAAAAAAAGTCACACAACGCTACCTTGAAAGCTGCAAGGTGAGGGCCATGCCAGAACGATAGCCAAAAGTTTATCACAACTCCGCAGGGGAATCGTTGCCGGAGTGGCAAACTCACATACGGTATAATTTTGAACATTGGCCCCGAATCCAGCAGACATCAACCATGCTTCCAGACTTGAAACTGAACGACATTGTACGAATGCGCAAGCCACATCCCTGCGGGGGGTACGAGTGGAATGTAACCCGGCTTGGCGCGGATATTGGTCTGGAATGCCGCACTTGCGGACACCGGGTTATGTTAACCCGCCGCGAGCTTGCGCGACGCGTCAAAACCATCACTCCCAGAGAAGAACATGCCAACTCCCAATAAAAAACCTCACGTCCTGTTTCTATTTTCAGATACGGGCGGCGGACATCGTTCTGCCACCGAAGCCGTGATCGAAGCAATGCAGCTGAAATATGGCGGCGATTTCACCTACGAAATGGTGGATATCTTTCTGGACTATGCGCCACGACCCTTAAACCGCTTGCCAGCCTGGTATCCGTACATGGTCAAGGCCCCACAGTTGTGGGGGGCGAGCTTTAAGGTAACGGATGGACGGCCCCAGGCTCGCGCAATTATCGCCACGATGTGGCCGGTTGCCGCACGCACAGCGCGCAATATCATTCGCAACCACCCCAGCGATCTGGTGGTCACTGTACACCCACTGGCTGTCTCCTGGATTTTGAAGGCATTAGGCAAGAACCGCCCACCATTTATCACTGTTGTGACCGATATGGTGACAACCCATGCTTTATGGTTCGACCAGCGTTCTGACCTGATCATGGTGCCAACAGAAATCGCGCGGCAAAAGGCGATTCAGTACGGTATGGATCCTGAGATAGTGCGGGTTGTAGGCCAACCAGTGGCGCGCAAATACTGTTTACCCAGCGGCGACAAGGCTGCCCTGCGCGAAAAACTGGGCTGGCCGGTGGATAAATTTATTGTGCTGGCGGTGGGTGGCGGGGAGGGTATGGGACCATTGGGGCAAACTGCGCGCGCCATTGCCGCATCTGGCCTGGATGTGGCGCTGGTGGTTGTAGCAGGGCGCAACGAACGGCTCAAAGGCAGCCTTGAAGATCATATCTGGCCGATCCCTACGCTGATCTACGGCTTTACCAAAGAAATGCCTGATTTTATGCGTGCATCAGATGTGCTGGTGACAAAGGCCGGTCCCGGCACAATCGCAGAAGCCTTCAACGCACACCTGCCGATCATCCTGTTCGCCAAACTGCCAGGCCAGGAAGACGGCAACGTGACTTACACTGTGGACGAAGGCGCAGGCGTCTGGGCGCCGAGCCCGCAGCGGGTGGTAGCCGCGCTGCGCGAATGGGTAACCCAACCCGAGACACGCAATAAGGTAGTTAAGGCCTGCCGAAACGCGGCCCGGCCGAATTCATCGCTGGATATTGCCCAGGCAATTGGCGATAAACTGGGTCTCAGGCCGCACGAGGACGATAACCCCGCTTCGCGCCGAGACTGATATAATCTGCTGCGCCATGCCCGTTTTAACCGACAAAGCCTTCGATTTTCTCAGTCACAGCTCCGAGCAAACGCGCCGCCTGGGTATGCGGCTTGGCGCGCTTTTGCAGCCGGGGAATGTTATTTGTTTGCAGGGCGATCTGGGCGCGGGGAAGACCACCTTCGTTCAGGGTTTGGCGGCAGGATGGGGTTCACTGGATGCGGTTACCAGCCCTACTTTTATCCTGGTCAATGTTTACCGGCGTGGAGATGGCAGCCAGTTGTTTCACTTTGATACTTACCGGATCGAATCAGCTCCAGAGGCCGAGGAGCTTGACCTGGAGGCTATGCTAGCCAGCGGGCCGCTGGTGATTGAATGGCCAGAACAGATTGCTAACGTACTGCCTGCAGAACGGCTGTGGATAAAGTTGGATTACATTGATGATGACCGCCGCCAATTGACTTTTTTGCCGAATGGAAAATATTATGAAAATCTACTGGATCGTTTTCGAATATCCAGTTTTGGGGCTGGCTAATGCTGCTCGCGGTTGACACATCCACTTCACAGATCGGCCTGGCGTTATATGATGGTGCGCAGGTATTGGCTGAATCAGTATGGAGCGGAAAAGCGCGCCATACCGTAGAACTCGCTGCAGCAGTGGCAGAAATGCTGACTCGCACCGGGCTAAAAACCAGTGATCTCAAGGCACTGGGGGTAGCCAGCGGACCAGGCTCATTCACATCTCTGCGGGTGGGTATTTCGTTTATTAAAGGATTGGCGCTGGCCTGTTCGCTGCCGACGATTGGAATTAATACGCTGGATGTCGTAGCAGCCAGCCAGCCAGCGGGGCCATACCGACTGGCATGCCTGCTTCCGGCAGGGCGCAACCGCCTGGCAGCTGGTTGGTATAAAACCGTGGAAGGCTCAAAAAAAGGCGGGTGGCAGGCAGAAGGCAGCCCGCAGGTTATTAGCGCTGAGGCCCTGGCGGACAGCATTGAGCAGGAGGCTGTATTGTGTGGAGATTTAAGCGCGAAGGAACGTCAGATTCTCAAGAAAAATTCGCACATTCAATTGGTTTCACCGGCACTAAGCGTACGCCGCCCAGCACTGCTGGCCGAATTGGTCTACACACGCTGGCAAGCCGGGAGTGTGGATGATGTTTCCACGCTGGCACCGATTTATCTGCACCTTGCAGAGCCTATCCCCGATGCGGTTCAAGGGGCGGTAATATCACACCAGGAAATCCGTTAATGAACATGCGTGCCATGAATGCGGCTGATATCCCCGCCGTATTGGAAATTGACCAATTAAGTTTCAGCCAGCCCTGGCCGCCGGATGCTTTTAACCAGGAACTACAAAACGGAAACGCGCACTGTTCAATTGCTGAAATTGAAGGCCGTGTGGTTGCGGTACTGGTCATCTGGCGCGTGCTGGATGAGGCGCACATCGCCACAATCGCCGTGCATCCGGACTGCCGCCAGCACGGGATTGGCAAAGCGCTGCTGCAAGCCGGGATGCAGGATGCACTTGCGGATGGCGCGCGGATGTATTACCTGGAAGTGCGCGCGGGCAACCTGTGGGCACAAAAGATGTACACCGACCTGGGCTTCAAAGTGGTTAATCGCAGATTGAAATATTACAAAAACAACGGCGAAGACGCCTTACTGATGAGTCTTATTCTGTCAAAGACTGGAGATAAACCAGATGAATCCTGAAGAAGCCCTGGGCCAAATCGCCAGTGAGGTTTCAGGCTGCACAAGCTGCGTACTACACCAGACACGCATTAAATCCGTGCCGGGTGAGGGGCCCGCCAATGCTGAGATCATGCTAATCGGTGAAGGCCCGGGCGCGAATGAAAATATGCAGGGGCGTCCCTTCATTGGTCAGGCAGGCAAATTTCTGGATGAATTGCTCAGGCAGGCTAATTTACAGCGGAGCGAAGTATTCATTTGCAACGTGGTAAAGTGCCGCCCGCCCGATAACCGCGACCCGCTGCCAGATGAACTTGGCGCGTGTGATTTATACCTGGACCGCCAGATCGCGGCGATCAATCCAAAAATCATCATCACGCTGGGGCGTTTTTCGATGGCGAAATACATGCCGGGCGTAAAAATCAGCCAGGTGCACGGACAGATGCGCAAAATTGGAGAGAGGTTCGTCATCCCCATGTTCCATCCAGCGGCAGCGCTGCATCAGCCAGGGCTCAAATCTTCCATCCTGGCCGATTTTGCTAGACTGCCGCAACTGCTGGATGTGGCGCGTCAGAAAACGGGAAACCAGGCACCCGCGGTCCATAAATCAATCGAAGAAAACAGACCAGCCCAACCAACGCCCGGCGCAGCACCCATCGTACCAGGCGAACTTCTCCCTAAAAACCAACCTGAGGCAGAAGAAAAGCCCAGGCAAATGAAATTATTTTAAGCAGGGCACCCGGCACAGGTCTCAACATCCATTCAAGCCGGTGCGCTTATCAAAAAAGGACAAGAACAGTATGTCAACCAAAGATAATCTTATTCAAAAATTACAAGACAAAACAGCACGTATCGGCATCCTGGGCATGGGATATGTGGGGATGCCGCTGGCGGTTGTTTTCGCCGAAAAGGGGTTCAATGTGCTGGGTATCGACCCCGACTTACGCAAGGTGGATACTTTCAGCAAGGGCATTTCTTATATCCAGGATGTGCCAACCGATACCGTTGCGCGGTTGAAGAAGGCGGGCAAACTGAACATGAGCGCGGATTTTGCCGCTCTGGCAGAAATGGACGCCGTAAGCATTTGCGTTCCTACCCCGCTGCGCCAGACCGGCGACCCAGACATGTCTTTCATTATTTCCGCAACCGAGCAGCTGGCGAAATACGTGCATGCCGGCATGGTGATCGTACTTGAATCGACCACGTATCCCGGCACAACACGCGAATTGCTGGGCCCGATGCTGACCGATAAATCGGGGCTGGTTATCGGGGAGAATTTGTTTATTTGCTTCTCGCCAGAACGTGTAGACCCGGGGCGTGAAGATTGGACCACCTACAATACTCCCAAGGTTTTGGGCGGCATGACCGCTGCCTGCGTGGAAGTGGCGAGCGCCTGGTATTCTGGGGCAATCAAAACGGTTGTGCCGGTCTCCTCGCCGGAAGCGGCTGAGATGACCAAGTTACTGGAAAACACCTTCCGCATGATCAACATCGGGATGGTCAACGAATTGGCTTTGATGTGCGAACGGTTGGGTGTGGATGTATGGGAAGTGATTGATGCGGCAGCGACCAAGCCTTTTGGCTTTATGAAGTTCACACCGGGCCCAGGGCTGGGCGGACACTGCATACCGATTGACCCGCTTTACCTTTCCTGGAAAATGAAGGAAATGAATTACAGCGCCAAATTCATTGAGCTGGCCTCAGAAATCAACACGAACATGCCACGCTACGTGGTGAGCCGTGTGCTGGAGGCGCTGAATGACCGCAGCAAGACGCTGAAAGGCAACAAGGTGCTGGTACTGGGCGTTGCTTACAAACCCGATATTGATGATGTGCGCGAATCCCCGGCCCTGGATGTAATCGGCCTGTTGCGCAAAAAAGGCGCAATTGTGCAATTTCATGACCCG
>JBBRWF010000264.1:0-6562 GCA_038249405.1 Anaerolineales bacterium | reverse complement strand
GTGTTGTCGCTGCCGATCACCCCGGTCACCCCGATGGTAGCCTTGTAAACCAGCAAGGTCGTATAGACCTGTACGCGCTGATTACAGCGGTCCACCACGTAAATATCTCCGTTCACCGGGCTGATGGCAATGTTGCCCAGGCAGCCGAATTCATAATTGCCTTGGCCGTAGCCCGTGCCCAGCGTGGCGTAATAGCTGCTGTTTGAGTTATAGATTTGAACCCGGTCATTCCCGTCATCCGGCACATACACCCGCCCCAATGTGTCGATCGCCGGGCTGCCCGATAGCCAGCCAAAATGAGCATTATCATAGCCGTAAACTCCCGGCTCTCCCACCGACCACTGCCGCACTCCGGCGGCGTTCATTTTCAACAGCCGGTTACCACCGCTCTCAGTGACATAGACACTGCCGTCGGTTGCAACAGCCACGCCAGTTGGGCTGTAGATGCGCGTCGTATCCGTCAAGTAGGGCACACCTGTCACCCCGTAAGTGCTCTGGTAAACGCCCGCGCTGTTGAACTTCTGCACGCGGAAGTTGGGTGGGTCGCTGACGTAAACGTTTCCAAACGAATCCATTGCCACATCTTCAACTCCAGCAAAGTGACTGTTATCTATACCGGCCACACCGGGCGTGCCTGCGAACAAAGCGCAAACCGCCAAGGTGTCGCACTTCAATACCCGGTTGTTGCCGCCGTCAGCAATGAAGATATTGTCAAAGGCATCCACATCCACCGATGCCGCCCAATTTTCCAGATGGGTCAGGTCGTTGCCGGGAACGCCGGTCTCACCAAAAAATGTCGTGCAGCTCCAACTGTTCCAGGGGCTGATGGATGTGCAGCGTTGCACACGATTGTTCAATCCATCCACTACATACATGCGATTCAGGCTGTCGAAGGCCACTCGGACGGGATAATTGAAGCCGCTGTTATCTGTTTGGGCTATGCCCGTCGTACCAATCGTGGCCACATACAACGGAGTGGCGCCTGTCACATCAAAGATCTGAATGCGGTGATTGCTAAAATCCACCACGTACAGGTATCCGCCTGGGCCAAAAGCCAGCCCGTGCGGGTACATAAAATGCCCGTTGTCTGTTCCGGTTTCCCACGGGTTGACCGCCGGGAGCATTTGTATCAGGTTTCCCGCCGCATCAAACTCTTTGAGCGCCGGGTTGATTGTCACCCAGATGTGCCCATTGGCCGGGTTTACCGTCACATTGCGGGCATCCCCCAGAAAATCATCGTGTGCCCAGGGTATCCCCGCATGTCCCAGGCTAAGCGTGTTGGCGCCTGCCACGTTATATTTCAAAACACGGGCGCCCACGGTTTCGGTCACGAACAGGTTGTTGCTCCCATCCACAAACACACCGCCCGGGTAATTCAGGTGCAAACCGTCCACCAGGTAAGGTTCGCTGTTGACGCCAAAATCATTCAAATACCGAAAGCTCAATCCGGAGGCTCCCAGCGTAACCGCGGCAGGATTCACAGGCTTATTGGCCGCGGCCGTGAAGGGTTTCTTAATCCCATCTTCCGTCGGGGAGCTTGGTTTTGGCCCCGGATGAACGGGGTTGGTTGGGGGTGGCGCGTCCTTGGCCGCCGCCATGCCCGGCAGCGAAAGTACCAGGCTGCACAAAACGAGTAAACTGATCAGGTTCAACCATTTGCGTTGCATAATTTCCTCCAGAATTGAAAAAATGAGAAAGAACTGCGAGTTGCTGCTTTTGGAATTCTATTAAGGCCTGAAAAAGGAGCTTCATTACGCTACCCCCTTTTTACATGATAAGTAAATGATAGGATCTGCTCTTGCTGAAATCGAGTGTCATTTGTCACAGCTTTGTAACTAATCTCTTTAATGAACCTGGCAAAACGCCGCAAACCGGAATCTTCACTTTTGCGCCTGTATAATTGCCTGTGCCTGGCTGATCAGCCAGCAACAATATACACCGCTCCCATGACCACGTAGTGATTTTTAATCACGGGTTGTTGATGAAATCTGAAAAAATACCGTGACATTCATCCTGTCTTCCATAATTATGCAGCCCGTCATAATTGACGTTCTTCTGAATTAGTGTATAATCTTAAGGCTTGCTTGGTAAATATAAGCAGATGTAATGTCTTCGATATAAAAACTGATAAAGCAAAGGATCTCAGCGGATGCCCGAATTGCTATTAGACGTTCAAGGGCTAGAAACCCAGTTCCGCACTCCGGATGGAGTTGTGCACGCAGTAAACGGCGTATCCTTCGGTCTCAAAGAAGGTGAAACGCTGGGTGTGGTAGGCGAGTCGGGTTGTGGCAAAAGTGTCACCATGCTTTCCACCCTGCGCCTCATTCCATCCCCTCCTGGTAAAGTAGTAGCGGGAAAAGCCTTTTACCGGGGGCAGGATTTGCTCAAAATGTCCAACGAAGAAATTCGGCATATTCGTGGCGCTCATATCGCCATGATTTTCCAGGACCCGATGACCTCGCTCAACCCTGTTTTGACCGTTGAGCGCCAGATGACCGAGTCCCTGCAGCTCCATCTTGGCATGACCCGTGAGCAAGCCCGTAACCGCTCTGCCGAATTACTCACCATGGTCGGCATCCCTAAAGCCAAAGACCGCCTCTCCGATTATCCCCACCAGTTCTCCGGCGGTATGCGTCAGCGCGTCATGATTGCCATGGCCCTGGCTTGCAACCCCCAGATCCTGATTGCTGATGAGCCAACCACCGCCCTGGATGTCACCATCCAGGCTCAAATTGTGGAGCTGGTCAAGCGACTGCGTGACGAATTGGGCATGGCAATTATCTGGATCACCCACGACCTGGGCATTGTCGCCGGCTTGGCGCAGCGCGTGCTTGTCATGTACGGTGGTTACATTATTGAAGACTCCCCCGTCAAAGATCTCTACGTCAACCCGCAGCATCCTTACACCATCGGTCTACTGGGCAGCCTGCCGCGTGTCGATGGCAACCAGGATGAAAAGCTCTACTCCATTGAAGGTATTCCCCCCACGTTGATGCAAAAACCAACCAATTGTCCTTTTGCCCCGCGCTGTCAATGGGCAATGGAACGTTGCTATAAAGAAAACCCGGTCCTCGAAGAGGTTTCTCCCGATCACCGGGTTGCTTGCTGGGTAAAACCCAAAACTGGGAGAAGCCGCCAATGAGCGAAGAAATCCTGCTCCGCGTAGAAGATCTTTATAAGCATTTTCCTATTTACAAAGGCTTTGTTCAGCGCCAGGTCGGCGCTGTTCACGCAGTCGATGGCGTTTCCTTTACCGTGAAACGCGGTGAAACCCTGGGCCTGGTCGGTGAATCAGGTTGTGGCAAATCCACCACTGGCCGCACCATTTTGCAGCTTTACCGCCCCACCAGTGGTCACGTCTTCTTCGAAGATATTGACCTCGCCACTATGAAGGGCGAAGACCTGCGCCACATGCGCCGCAAGATGCAGATGATCTTTCAAGACCCCTACGCCAGCCTCAACCCCCGTATGACCGTCGGCGAAATCGTCGGCGAACCTCTGATTGTGCACAACTCTGCCAACAAAAAAGAAGTCAACGAGCGCGTGGCCGAACTGCTCGAACTCGTTCGCATGAATCCATCCTTCGCCTCGCGTTATCCGCATGAATTTTCTGGCGGACAGCGCCAGCGCATCGGTGTCGCCCGCGCCCTGGCCCTGCAGCCCTCTTTCATCGTTTGCGATGAGCCCATCTCTGCCCTGGATGTTTCCATTCAAGCCCAGGTTGTCAACCTGCTCGAAGAACTACAGAAAAAATTCAATCTTACCTACCTCTTCATTGCTCATGATCTCTCGATGGTGCGGCACATCAGCGATCGTGTGGCAGTAATGTACCTTGGGATCATCGTTGAACTGGCTGCCCGGGATGAACTCTACACCGATCCGCGCCATCCTTACACCCAGGCCCTGCTCTCCGCGGTGCCGATTCCCGACCCATTGATCGAAGAAAGCCGCAAACGCACCATCCTGGAAGGCGATGTGCCGTCTCCCGTCAACCCACCCTCGGGCTGCCGTTTCCGCACTCGCTGCCCAATTGCCCAGAGTATCTGCGCGGAATCGAAACCCGAGTTCCGCGAGATTGCTGCAGGTCATTTTGTGGCCTGCCATTTAGTTTGATTTGATACTGAGATTGATCCTGAAGGAGGTGGTTGACTGCGTAGAACCGCTTTATCGTACCTGATGTGATCGAAACCACATTCAAATTTCTAGAGGAGAAGAAACATGCGTAAGTTATTTGTAGTCCTTAGCGCCCTGATCGTAGCCAGCATGCTGCTTGCTGCCTGCGGCGCCCCCGCCACCCCTGCCGCTCCCGTGACCGTCGTACAGACCGTCGTGGTTGCTGGCACCCCCGAAGTGCAGGTTGTTGTTGCTACCCCTGCTCCCGAAGCCAAGCCCGCCATTCTGCGCATCAACCTGGGCACCTATCCCGATGTCGTTGACCCCCAGAAATCATCCTACGTCAATGAAATCGCCACCCTCAAGCAGATTTACATGGGCCTGACCACCTTCAATGAGAAGCTGGAAACCGTGCCTGGTATGGCTGAAAAATGGGCTTACAATGCCGATGCCACCCAGCTGGTCTTCACCCTCAAGAAGGACCAGAAGTACTCCGATGGCTCCCCCATCAATGCCATGCGCTTCCAGTATGCTATCGAGCGCAACGTTGACCCTGCCACCGCTGGTGAATATGCCTCCATCACCGACGAAATCGTAGGCGCTCCTGAATGGCGCGCTGCCGATACCGCTGCTGCAGATTACGATACAGCCAAGTTCATGGAAGCCCTGGGTGCCAAGGCTACCCATGCTGACGGCGCTGCCTGCGTTGACTATGCGGATGCCGCTTGCGATACCTTCACCCTCTCCTTCTCCAAACCCGCCCCCTATTTCCACACCATCATGGGCATCTGGGTTGCTTATCCTGCCAAGCAGGAAAACATTGAAGAAGGCGGCGAGAACTGGTGGAACAGCTCCAAGTACCAGGTTGGTAACGGCGCTTTCATCATGGACGTTGTCGAACCCTTCGTTCGCCAGCACTTCGTGCCCAACCCCAACTTCTCTGGCCCTGCCATCCCCACCTACCAGCTCGAATACCGCTACATCGTCGATAGCGCTGTGGCTTTTGAAGCCTACAAGAATGGCGAGCTCGACATTACGCCTTCCGCTGCCGAAGATCTTGCCACCATCCTGGCCGATCCCAAACTTGCCGCCGAGCACATGCAATATGCTGGTTCCTGTACCTTCCTCATCAAGTTTGGCCTGGCTGCCACATACACTGGAGCCGATGGAAAGCCATTCCCATCACCGTTCCTCGACAAGAAAGTCCGCGAAGCCTTTGCCCTCGCTTTCGATGCTGCTGGTTGGGCCAAGGATGTCGACGGTGGTCTGAGCTCCCCCACCTGGACCTGGATCCCCCCTGGATTCCCCGGATACAATGCTGAATCCCCCCTCAAGTTTGATCCCGAAGGCGCGAAAGCTGCCCTGGCCGCCTCCACCTTTGGTGGCGCGGAAGGCCTCAACAAACTTGGCCTCAAACTGACCTATGGCCAGAGCGCCCGCAACACCCAGCGCTCCGAGTGGCTCGTCGCCAAGTACAAAGAAGTCCTCGGCGTCGATATTGCCCTCGACCCGGTTGATGCCACCACCTTCACCGCCCTCACCAAGGATCCCAAAACCTTCCCGCTCCTGGCTCGCCAGGGTTGGTGCGCGGACTACCCGGATCCCCAGAACTGGCTCTCCGTTTACTGGCGCTCCGACACCACCTTTGCCCAGCGCATGGGTTACAACAATCCCGATTTCGATGCTTTGACCAAACAGGCTGATGTTGAGCTCGATGCAGCCAAGCGCATGGATTTATACAAACAGGCTCAGGATCTGCTCCTGTCCGATATCCCCTCCGTTTTCGGCTATAACAGCACCAATCACTACCTGGTGCAGCCGTGGGTCAAGGGTATCGCCACCACCCCGCAGGATTCTGACTGGCCCGGTGCTATCACCCCGTGGACCATCACCATCGACACCGCGATGATGAAGTAAGTCTCTAAGATATTTTTTTTTGGGCTGGCCGGGTCTCCCGGTCAGCCCAAAATCATGTCATTGCGTGCATCAACATTTGGGATGCCATCACGAAGACATCTCAGTTTTATAAGTTTCGGCAAGTAAAAACAAAAATATTATTGGCAAGCTCAGAAATAAATAATATCAACTCCGCAAACCTGGAGAAGTGCCCATGTCCACTTATTTCCTGCGCCGTTTTTTATGGTTGATCCCCGTCCTGATCACGGTTTCCTTGGTGACCTTTATTATTATGCGCAGCGCCCCGGGCGGTCCCTGGGATACCAGCGAAGACAGACGACAGGTAGACGCTTCCACGCAAAAATCTCTCGAAGCCTATTATGGGTTGGATAAACCCATGTGGCGGCAGTTTGTTGGCTATATCATTGGCGATGTAAATTCCCAGACCGGCAAATATTCCTGCGGTCTGATTTGTGGCAATCTCGGCCCATCCTACCGCCAGCGCGGTAGAACTGTCCAGAACATCTTATTTGCCGCCCCCGAAGGAAAATCC
>JBBRWF010000263.1:0-6574 GCA_038249405.1 Anaerolineales bacterium | reverse complement strand
TTTGCAAGTCATTTTTACCACTGAGATATTATCCTACCCGTTCTACCGGGGCTATTTCGTTATGTACCCGGCAACAGTCCATGGCATAATTTGTAAAGCTGCTGTGACCACTTTTTTAGCTTTTCTGAACCGTGCCAAAAAAAGCTTTATCGAGAGTTTTATCGTCCAGCTGACAGACGAAATGCAAGCAGATAACAGTACAGAACGATTACTATTAAGACTTTCGCAAAATGGCAGCTATAGCCATATTCCACTATGATGAAAAACTTTGTACTTGACCGAAAATTCTTTTTTTGGCTATACTTAAAAGAGAAATGTATGCAGCCAGCTACCCAAAGGATCAATATGGAGAAGATCATCCAGATCACCGAAAAATACGAACGAAACGGCTGGCCATCCCTTCCTCGTCCGGATGTCAAACCCCCACCGGGTTGGAATCTTTCGCTCGCCAGCGCTCAGGAACGCATTCGCAGCCACCAACTCTCGCCCGACGGTCACCATATCACTTTCATACGCGATAGTGAAACGTATTCGGACATTTACATCTTGCCGTCCAATGGCGGTTGGCCTGCACGCGTCAGCACCAATCGCAATTTGGTGGCCTACTGGGATGATGAAATCCCGCAATGGTCGCCGGATAGTGAATATCTGGCTTTTTGCATTGACGGACATGTGCATGTCAATAACAACCACGGTCGCGGGCTGCCGCATAAAATCACAGATTTCACCGATAGAGCTGGAGCGCCTCGTTGGATGCCAGATTCCAACGGCCTGATTGTTTCTATTACCCGCTATGAAGCCGACCAGTTGGTATTAACAGATAAAGTGGGTTCTTGGCCCAGGCAATTAACCAATTCGGGGGACGGTGACCACTGGGATGCCCAGCCTAGCCCTGACGGCAAATTCGTTGCTTTCACTTTTCGCCCATTCGATGACCTGAATCGACTGGATGTGTGCCTGATCGATTTGAACAGCGGCACCACCCGTACTTTATATGGAAAGTACAAAACACGCGCACATGATCCACGCTGGTCGCCCGATGGTCAATGGTTAATCTTTATCTGCCAGGAAGCCGGTCATGACGATCTGTGGATGATACGTCCAAACGGCGATGATCTTCACCAGATCACCAAAACCGGGTACGATATCGTTCAATTTAAATGGGACCCCACCGGCGCACAGATTCTGGTAACGATTAACCGCCTGGGAGCGTATGACCTTGCCTTGCTTGATCCGGTAAGCGGGAATCTAACCAATCTGCATTGTGACAGCGGTATTCATATCAACCCTAACTGGTCGCCTGACGGTGAATTCGTCACTTTTGAATTCGAAAGTCCACTACAGCCACCCGAAATCTACCGGCTTAAACTGGCAGATAAAATGGTCACCCAGTTAACGTTTTCATGCATGCCAGCGCTGGCGGCCAATCTATTGATATTGCCCGAACGGACCAGTTATAAATCCTTTGATGGGTTGGAAATACCTTCTTTTCTATATCGCCCCACAAAATCAAATGGTGCTGCAGTACTCTATGCACATGGCGGACCTTCAGCACAAGCCTGTTTTGAATGGGATATCCTTGCACAATACCTGGTGGCCAAGGGCTATACCTTTATCGCACCTAATTATCGCGGATCCACCGGTTATGGAGTTCCGTTCGAACACGCCAACTACTACAATTGGGGTGTAGGCGACACGCAAGATTGCCTGTACGGTGCAAAATATCTAAAATCTCTACCGGGCATTGACCCAATGCGGCTGGGGATCATGGGTGGTAGTTACGGCGGCTATATGACCAACTGCTGCCTTGCCCGCGACCCCGAATATCTCTATGCTTGCGGTGTCGCAAAGTTCGGTGACGCCAACACGATAAGTTCGTGGGCGCTCTGCAAGCGTGAACTGCGCCTGTATACGGAGATTTTTCTTGGCCACCCATCCCAAAATCGTCTGGGCTACATCGAAAGTTGCCCTATATACGATGTTGAAAACATTCAAAAGCCCATCCTTCTGCTGCATGGCCTGGATGATGATGTAGTCCCGCCTGAAGCCAGTGAAGAATGGGCATCTGCCTTACGAGCGCACGGCAAAACATTTGAATATAAGACTTATAAAGGTGAATCGCACGGTTTTCTGCGCCGCGAAAATGTTCAGGATGTTTACACTCGTATCGAGAGATTCCTGGACTGGTATTTGATGCCCAACAATAAAAGCTTCAATGCAGGCATCAGGAAGGGATGATTAGTATCAAACATGACATCCTAATATTGTTTACGGTTGATAACAACCAAACGAGATCACGAATAAAGTTTTGATCTTTCTACCTTCCAGTACATCAACTTATTCGATGTCCTCAAATAAAACTACTCATCCCCATACCCCAGGCTGAGATACCTTTCCACCGCCCGGCTCCGCCACATCCAACGAACGAACATGGCCCAGATGATGGCCAGACCCAGCAAAAGCAGGCTCTCGAACCATGCCAGGGCAGCCAATTCAAAGAAGCTTCTCAAGGCAGGGATAGCCAGGATCAGGATGTAAGTAATAAACAGGATGATCGTCATATAAACCGGGCGCTTGTCCCCGCTGAGTCGATCCCCGCCTACCCAAAGCTTGGTTGGCGGTTCTACGAATAGGATCAAGAGCAATCCACAGAAGATGGAGAAACTGGTCAGCGCTGTTTGGGCAATATTCAGGCGCACACCGCCTGGATCCGGTTCCAGGCTGCTCAAAACCGAAAAGCTTCCGGAAATGATGGCCGGAAAAAGTAGAAATCCTACAAAGACTCCCAGCCCGGCCAAACCGAGGGTTAGCCCGGCTGGTAAGACAAAGTGAACAATCCTGCGGGCCACATTATTGTGGCTGACTTTTCTTGGTTTCGCCCAGGCGGCCAAAGCAATGGTCGGGATACCGACCGTCAAGAGTGCCAGGATCGAGCTATGCTTGGGAGCCAGCGGAAAGCCTCCCGCGGCCGCGGTAGAGAGAACCAGGAGCGCAACGTAGAATATGCGAGTCAAAAAGACCTTGAAGACATCCTGCATCCCGGTCAAAATGCGCTGGCCTTCCTGCACAGCCTGGGGCAGCACCGCGAAAGAATTCTCCAGTAGGACGATATCTGCTACAGCTCTTGCGGCCTGGCTCCCACCCTGCATGGCGATTGCCAGATCAGCCTTCTTGAGCGCCAGGACATCATTGACTCCATCCCCAATCATAGCCACGTATTTTCCCTGACGGTGCAGCAGTTCAATCATCTGCTCTTTTTGCTGGGGAGAGACGCGCCCGAAAATGGATCGGCTTTTCACGATCTCGTTCAACTGCTCCGGGTTCATTCGAGCCATGTCGATCCCGGAGACTGCTTCTTGACCTTGATCAAAACCAGCCTGCCAGGCCAGGGCAGCCACCGTATCCGGGCTGTCTCCCGAGATGATTTTGAGTTCAACCCCTGCTTTGCGGAAATCATCAATGGTCGCGCGGGTTTCGGGTCTCAATTCATCTGCCAGGGCGATCAAGCCCAGGGGAGCAATGCCCGCAGGTAATTTCGGCTCGCCCTTTGCATCCCGCAGGGAGACAACCTTGGGATTGTGAGCAAAAACCAGCACGCGCAATCCCTGTTTTGTCCATTCATCGATTTGCGTGGTCAGTTTGTCAGTTTGTTTAAGCACCGGCAGGATCGCCTCAGGGGCGCCTAAAACATACATACCGCTATCCAGCGCCAACCCGCTCCAGCGATAATTGGACGAGAATGGCATTGATTCCCGCACTGCCTGGGCAGTTCCAGGACAGGTCTCACCGATTGCTGAAGCAGTGCGGTTGTTGGATTCAAAACTGGCTGAAAAATCCCCCAAAGCGCGGCGTAACTTTTCATCCGTTGTGGAGATGGAGTACAGGGTTTGGACTTTTAACATATTGGTTGTCAGTGTGCCTGTTTTATCAAGGCACAAAATTTCCACATGACTCAGCGACTCGATCGCGTTGGACTGCTGGACAAGCGCTCCCTTGCGCGCAATCCGCACCGCGCTCAGTGCGTAGGTGGTGGCAATCGCCAGGAAAAGGCCGTTGGGTACCAGGCCAATGACAACCACAGACATGCGCACGCCTTCAACCAGTGGAATTTTGTCCATAATGCTGTTGACGATCAGTAAAATCTCAAAATATGCCGCAACCAGCAGCAGCACACGCACGATGAGGTTGACCTGCTGCTGGAGCGGGGTCTTCACCCTTCGGAACGCGCGCGCAGATGCGGTCAATTTGTTGGAGAGGCTCTCCGCACCTACTTTTTCGGCCTGGTAATAGGCGCTTCCGCCTACACAAAAACTTCCTGAATAGAGCGCGTCCCCGGCACGTTTTGTGATGGGGTCCGATTCACCTGTCAGCAGCGATTCATCGACCTGGATTTCTCCTTCACCCAGCAGCCTGCCATCCGCTACAATCTGATCTCCCAGCTCTAGCACCAGGCTATCCCCGGCGACGATTTCCCCCAGCTCAATCTTTTTTCGCACGCCTTCCCGAATAACTGTAGCGGAAGGCCGGGTAATGAAGGCAATCTGATCCAGTATCCGCTTGGCACGGATTTCCTGGACCACACTGACGGTCAAATTGATCACAATCACCCCCACCGAAACCAGGGCGTCGCTAACCTGGCCCAGCAGGATCAGGAAAATCCCGAGACCGAAGATGACGTTATTGACAAAGGTGAAAACATTTTCTTTGAAGATTTGCAAGTATGTCCGGCTGGAAGAGAGAGCCACCTGGTTACCCAGCCCCCTGGCGCGCCGTGCTCGTGCTTCGTCTTCAGTCAGGCCGGTAATGACAGGGGTTGCCTTTGGTGGCGTTTCAGGTTTGCTTTCCATGATCAGGGATACTCAGCCTATTCTTTTAACGGATGAATGGATATTATTCTGACACCATGATAGTATAGCGCAGACAGCTTTCAAACGGCGATAAGTGCCTTATTTTGCCGATGAAAACCATCATTCAACCCAGGTTGATTCAAACCCTGATCAAATTCCAGTAGACGAATTCGAGCAGGATGATCCAGGCAGAGATATTCACCAGGCTGTAGTGCAGACAGCTGCGCAGACTCCAGAATCGTTTCGCTCAAATCAGCGGCATGAAAGCCAGTAAAGCCAGCCCGGTTAGCGCCATCAACAGCGGAAGCACCAGAACAAAGGGCAGCAAGCCAGGCAACTCAAAGAGGAATTTTGGATTACCGGAGACGGGTTCAGTGTCTGTGGCAATCGCCGCAAAGCCGATCAGAAAGGTGAGCATCAGCAGCGCAAAAACGATGCCGCTCAGGCGCGCCATATAGGCCGCCCACGGCTGCTTCTCGTGTTTGAACAGATCCCTCATCAGAGCATAGGCCCAATTCCACAGAGCGATGAGCAGCATGAGAATACTGGATCCCAATAAAACCTGGTGCAGTACCTGGCTTTCGTACCAGTTGGCCTTAATATAAGTATTGGGCAAATCTGATAGCAGATAGCTGCGCCCGTACTGCCTGGTAGCGATGGCCAACTGCGAAGAAGGGTCTTCGCGCTCCTGCATTACTGCTCAACATTTGCATAGCGTGGCGGTCGCCGCTAGAACATAGGCGGCAATTTCATAAAGCCCGGTACTCTCCAAGATTGATAAAGATGGCGGAAGCTTACCCCCCAGCGATAAAGTAAAAGAATCTGTTCCCAAGGTAATGCCAAAGGCCGCAGCCTGAACACAAACGGTGATATATCCAAGCGGAAAATCGCCCGGGGTACGCAAAATATTGGGCGCAATGATTATTGAAAGCATGACTCCCAAATTGAGCGTAAGAATCCGAAGCCATTCCAACCAGACACTCCCTCCGGCTAAATCATTTCTGGCTAACACCTGGGCTGCACTGCGTCCTCGCAGCAAACCTTCCGGGAGAAACAGGTAACTCACGATCCAGGCGCCAGAAGGACCGCCATGACCAGCCCTAATAGCGCGCCAAAACGAACCAGCAATTTATCGTGCATCAGATACCGTTTAACCATTTTATCTTTGCCTTTTAAGGCTAACCATTATAGACAACTTTCGTTTTCACGATGATGTCGTCCAGACTCTGGCCATTATTTGTGAACAAAACCAGGATGAAATGCCGATGATCAGGTGGCGAATGGGCACAAAGAAGGTTGTCTGCGTGGTGACCTGGGATGTAGCCTGCTCGAGTGCCTGGCGTGCCGGTTCGGCTTTGGCCGCTTCTTCCGGCGTTGGCTTTTCCAAAACCGCAGCAATTGCGGCGACGGGCAGGTCTTTTGGAAGTAGCCCGGAAGGTTTTCGGCGGGCAAATCGGTTGTTCATGAGCAAGGCAAACAGGGCAGAAACGTCAACCAGCGCTGCAAATTCAATCCAGATCCCTCGTTCGTTTTTAGCAGCTTTCATCATGATTATTCCGGTTCCTTAACCGGCATTGGGTAGCATTTATGGGTGAGTTTTATCAATCGTCAAAATGGTTGGTGCGACACCCAAAACACTACTTGCCGGGCGTATCGATTGGGAAGACAGGTATACGCTTGCACGGCAGCCAGTCTGGGTCATTTTGAGATGCAGCCCTGGCGGCTAC
>JBBRWF010000262.1:0-6582 GCA_038249405.1 Anaerolineales bacterium | reverse complement strand
CTGTCAACCCCAAGTAGAAATGTCCGCTTTTCTCCCAAGTAGAAATGTCCGCTTTTGGCCGAGGACGTAGTCGTAGTGGCTGTGGGTATGTGGGTAACTCGTAGCGTAGCGGAGAGTTATCCACATATCCACAGCCTGGGCATCAGGGGATCGCAGGGGTATTTTTGTGATTTGAGATCACAAACTTTCGCCAGGGATGATCAGGAGCTGGTTTTCGGGATTCGATTTGGTTTTCTAAAATACGGTCAAGGTTTTTGGTGTCAACAATTTCTGCCTGGTGTTCCTGCTTGTGGAAGACAGTGAATTTGAGGGGTTTGATCTTGTAAACGATCGTTATCAGTCCAGCGGCATCTTCACAAACTGTGACTTGGGCATTGCGTAAAGCGTAGGAAGGACGGTCAGTCTGAATTTGGTAAACGACTTTCTTGAACTGAATAGTCAGATTTTTGGAAATGACGCGAGCTTCTTGCCAGGTCAAGATCTGGGCCAAATTATCGAGAGGCGTCAAAGGACGATGAGCATCATGCTGACTGCGCGCTGGCACGCTAAAGCGTTGGTTGAAATCGACGATAAATTCGGGTAAATAGGCGTTGCCCTGCTCCATGTTTGAGATGCCGCGCAAGCGCATCTCTTTGACCAGGCGATCTTGCAGAGTTTGATTGGCACGCTCCACCCGCCCCTTGGCTTGGGGAGAATTTGCGCACAGGATCTGGATTTTTAGTTCCTGCATGGCTCGCCCGAATTGGGTCACAGCTTCTGCAACGCCTGCACCAGGCTGATTGACCCGAAACACGCCATGTTTGTCGCTGTAGAAGGCTACAGGCCGACCATAACGCTCAAAATAGGGTTTCGCCAGAGCGGCATAACTGTGAAAACTCTCCTGCTCGGCAAACATCAGCCCAAGCAACTTTCCAGTCGCATCGTCAATTGCGACCAGCAGCGTACAAACAGGTCCGCGCTGTTCGAACCAGGCATGCGGAGATCCATCGATCTGCACCAGTTCCCCAAAGCAGGCGCGCCGTTCTCGCATTTGATGCACCGTCACTTTGCGTTCTTTGCGGCCTTTCCACAGCCCTTCCGCAATCATGATTTGGCGAGTGCTCTCCGCCGATATCTTCAAACCCTCAACTTCCACCAATTTCTCACATGCCAGCGTTGGTCCAAACCCGTGATATTTACCCTTGAGCAGATCCAGCCCTTTTTGTTTCACATCGACGGCAAGCTGATTATTGCTGGCTTTTCCTCGCTGTTTGCTCACCAACCCATCTGTGCCATACTCCCGGTAATTGCTTACCAGCCGCCTAACCTGCCGGACTGTCAGGCCCAGTATTTCTGCGGCTTCTTTTTGCTTCAGACGCTTTTCTTCCACTCGCTGCATTATTTCTAATCGGCTCAATTCGTTCGCGCTCATTGTTAGTAATTTCTCCAATTTCCTGTCCTCCAAGAATAGGACATTTTAACTTGGGGGAAATAGGACATTACTACTTTGGGCTAACACATATGAAATTCCATCTGGACAAAACACGCGCCCTCGTGTAAAATTTAGTCCCGTTGTAAAGCAATCATTTTCGGAGGAAATACCTTGGCAAACATTAAGTCTCAGATTAAGCGCAATCGTCAGAATGAAAAGCGCCGCTTGCGCAACCGCACTTTCCGTGGCGCCGCTCGCGCAGCTGTACGTGATGCTCGTGTTGGCATTGAAACCGGCAAGCCCGATAAAGCTGCCGTGGTGGAGGCCATCAGCCGCCTTGATAAGGCTGCCGAAAAGGGTGTTATTCACAAGAATAATGCCGCCCGCCGCAAGAGCCGCTTGATGAAAGCGCTCGCTGCCGCAGAAGCAAAGTAGTCTTACTACACAGGACCTGTCAATAATGGCGGGAGCAACCATGCTTCCGCCATTTTGCTGTTAATTTCATCACAATCAGGAAGGATGTCACCTGATTAACGTGACCTATGCTTATACTACAACCTTCGGGTTGTGTTTTAATTGAGGTGGGTAAATTCGTTTAAATTTCTCAAGGAGTATGCCATGTCAAAAACTACCGATAATCTTCAAGCCGCGTTCGCAGGTGAATCTCAAGCCGGACGTAAATACACTGCTTTTGCCAAGAAAGCCGACGATGAAGGCTATCTGCAGATTGCCAAACTGTTTCGCGCTGCCGCGATGGCTGAATCTGTGCATGCCATCAACCATCTGAAAGCCATGGGCGGAGTCAGCTCTACCAGCGAAAACCTCAAAGCTGCCATTGCCGGCGAAAACTACGAAGTCACCAGCATGTACCCGACCATGATCGCAGGCGCAGAAGAAGATGGCGATAAGAAAGGTCTTGCTTCTTTCAAATGGGCATTTGAAGTTGAGAAGGTGCACGAGGCACTCTATCGCTACGCACTGGAGCACATGGACCCCAACGCCCCGGTAACCGAATTTTATGTCTGCCCCATTTGTGGCTATACCCATGAAGGCAAATTTGAGGGCAAGTGCCCGGTCTGCAATACTCCCGGCGAGAAATTCCTCGCAGTTGCATAATCTTGTTTAACCTGAGGCTCCGAAGATATAGGTATCTTCGGAGCCTAAACATACCTTCAGACTCGGAACGGAAGTTTACAAAAAAGATTGGTTCAGGCCCAATAGGCATCGTTCGGAAAATTCCAGGTTCTTTCAGAGTCTTTTATATTAGGGGTGTAAAAACAATTACTCACTTTCTTGCCATTCACAGTGAGCAGGCCAATTTTGTGTTCAGAGATATAACGTGAATTAATGGCATCATTGAGATGCTGCCTGAATATCCGGCCTGGTTTTAGATCTTCCCTGGTGGTTTTTACATACTTGCCAGGATTATGGGATGAACCTGCTTGCCATTTGTGAAAATCACCATTCTCATAACATTTCTCGCGATGCAACAGCAATTCTCATTATGGATATTTACATGATTGCGGTGGTACTTGCGCCCTATCCCCCTGCGCCCTTTCCCGCTGGCAAGAATAATTTTTCGTCGTGCGGATTGTGCGGGAAAGGGGAAAATCTTTTTTTGAGAGACTGGGGAGCTTAGCTCCCCAGTCTCTCAAGCTCTCAGCCCCTCTTGCTTGCGCTATTCGACATCATTTTGAGGCGAGAAAATAAGGAATGCTGGGTGAAAATGGCTATTTGGCTTCCATGAGCTTAGCGGATGTGACTATTCGTATATCGCTAAAGCCAAAATGAGAATTGCTGGCGATGCAATTCGGCCGTGGGTATTACATATTCGCTCTGGTATAATTCACTGCCGCAAAGCTATTCAGTAAAGGTGAGAAATGTTTGAGATAGAGCAGCAAACCATCCAGGCCAGAATCAGTGCCTTTTGCGCTGAAAATGACATCCCCGAGACCGAGCTAAAATGGGCTGCCATTCCCTTCAGCGGGGAGTGGGGCATTTCGGTTTCCTTCTTTCAGATGGCAGCCAATGAAGCCAAAGCTGGAAAAAGCAAGGGTTTACCTGTGCCGCAGCGTGCTGCTCAAATGGCGGAACAGGTTAAGGATTTTATCGGTGAAGTTCCCGGCATCAGCCATGTTGAGGCTGTTAAGGCATATCTCAATCTTTACTTTTCCACGTCCCAATACGCGTTGCAGGTGGTCAGTACTGTTTTGGCGCAGGGTGCATGTTTTGGCGCTGGTATGGCAAAAGATGAGCGTGTGATGGTGGAGTATGCCCAGCCCAATACGCATCATTCCTTTCATATCGGGCATGCGCGCAACGCCATGCTGGGCGAGTCTCTGGCGCGCATTGTGCAGTTTGCCGGTTATAAGACTATTCGCGCCTGTTACCCAGGCGATATTGGATTGGGCGTCATTACGGTGATGTGGGCTTACGATAAATTTTATCGTGGACAGGAACCTGCCGGTATTCACGAACGGGGTCAATGGCTGGCGAATATTTATGTTGAGGCCACCCGGCTGTTGGAAGCCAAAGCAGGCGAGACCAACGAGGAGAAGCTGCGCCGTGAAACTTACGATGCGGAGCGCCGTGAAATGTATCGCAAGTGGGATGCTGGCGACCCGGAAGTGCGCCGCCTGTGGTTGGAGACGCGCGAATGGAGTCTGGATGAACTGCGCGACATTCTGGATTTGCTTGGCATCAAGATCGATGTCTGGTTTTTTGAAAGCGAAGTAGATGAACCATCCAAGGCGATTGTGGATGAACTGATTGCCAAAGATATTGCCACGGATGAACGCCCCAACGGCGGCGCAGTAATCGTTAAGATCGATGAGAAATTAGGCTTGACCAAAGAGAAATACCGCACCAACGTCCTTTTGCGTTCAGATGGCACGACGCTATATCTGACCAAGGATCTGGCGCTTGCCCGGGTGAAGTTTGAGCAATACCATGTAGACCGTTCCATTTATGTGATTGATGTGCGTCAGTCCATGCACATGCAGCAGACTTTTGCGATCTTGAAGTTGTGGGGTTTTCCGCAGGCTGAGAAGTGTTTTCACCTTTCTTATGGTTTTGTCAGCCTGCCTGATGGCGCCATGTCTGCCCGGCGCGGGCGTGTGGTGCTCTTTAAGGATGTTTATGACGAGGCCATTCAACGTGTGCTGGCGGTTATTGCTGAGAAGAACCCCAACCTGGCCATGGAAGAACGCGAAGGGGTGGCCCGTAAAATTGGGCTGGGTGCGCTTTCATATTCCATGCTATCCGTTGACAACAATAAGGACATCGTTTTTGATGTAAACGAAGCGCTCAGTTTCGATGGACGCACCGGGCCGTACATTCAAAATGCCTATGTGCGCGCCAATTCCATTTTAAAGAAAGCGCGCGTAGAGCGCAATGCTCCCGAAGACGCCGCGTTACCAGCTGCAACTTTCGATTATGCTTTAAGCAATCATGAGATTGAGTTAATTGAACAGATCACGCGTTTTCCGGCCCTGGTACAACAGGCGGCAAACGAATACCGGCCGTTGGTGATCGCTGCTTATGTTTATGACCTGGCGAACACCTTTCACAGTTTTTATCATGCGGTGCCGGTGCTCCAATCTGAAGACGAGTCTGTCAGATCTGCCCGTTTGCGGCTGGTAGGCGCCGCGAAGCAGACCATTGCCAATGCCTTGGCGCTTTTGGGCATCACAGCCCCAGAAGTGATGTGACGTAGCGGGCAAAGCCCGCTGCGAAAATCAGTAATACCCTGTTATGTCACAGACGGCCCGGCCAACTTCGGCGGGGCAAAGAATCTCCTTAAAAGCGCAGGGGACTCTTTGTTGTTTTGTTTTACATTAACAACCAGTGTGACAGGCGCATGAGTATGGCTGAAATTCATCTTTTCTGTCTAGGAGAACTGCATGTCCCCCATTAAGACCCTCATCATGGGAGCCGCCGGACGCGACTTCCACAACTTCAATACCTTTTTCCGTGGGAACAAGGATTATGATGTCGTAGCCTTTACCGCCACTCAGATTCCTGATATTGACGGACGACAGTATCCCCGGGAACTTGCTGGTGAATTGTACCCGGCAGGCATTCCGATTTTTGCCGAAGCTGATCTGCCCGAATTGATCAAAAAATTCAGTGTTGACCTGGTTGTATTTGCATACTCAGACCTGCCGCATGAATATGTGATGCACAAGGCTTCGCAAGTCAATGCTCTCGGCCCCGATTTCCGCCTGATGGGCACCAAATATACCCAGGTGAAATCCACAAAGCCGGTTGTCTCTGTATGTGCAGTGCGCACAGGTTCTGGCAAATCGCAGACTACTCGCCGCGTTTCGCTGATCTTGCGCGAAATGGGTTACAGAGTCGCTGCCATTCGTCACCCCATGCCCTATGGTGATCTAGTGCGTCAGGAAGTGCAGCGTTTCGCTGATTATAGCGATCTTGACAAACACGAGTGCACCATCGAAGAGCGCGAGGAATACGAACCGCACATCGATAACGGCGTTATAGTCTACGCGGGTGTGGATTACGAGAAGATCCTGCGCCAGGCTGAAAAAGAAGTCGACATCATTTTGTGGGATGGCGGCAACAATGATTTCTCATTCTACGTCTCTGACTACCAGATTGTGGTGGCTGACCCGCACCGCGCCGGGCATGAAAGCACTTATTACCCGGGCGAGACCAATGTGCGCATGGCAGATGTATTTGTGATCAACAAGGTGGATACCGCCGATCCTGAGAAAATCATCCAGGTGCGCGAAAACCTGCGCCGGCTGAACCCCACTGCGGCAGTGATTGAAGGTGCTTCACCCCTGTTCGTCGATGACCCGGCTGCCATTCAGGGCAAGCGTGTCCTCGTTGTAGAGGACGGCCCCACGCTGACACATGGTGAGATGGCCTACGGCGCTGGCTATGTGGCAGCCCGCCGCTTTGGCGCTGCGGAGATCGTTGATCCGCGCCCGTTTGCGGTCAGGTCCATCGCGGCTACTTTTGTGAAATATCCCAAGACCGGTCCCATTCTGCCTGCGATGGGTTATGGCGAAGCCCAGATGAAAGACCTGGAAGCTACCATTGAAGCCGCGGATGTGGACCTGGTCATTATCGGTACGCCCATTGATCTGACGCGGGTGATCAAGATCAACAAACCCTACCAACGCGTTCGCTATGAATTGCAAGAG
>JBBRWF010000261.1:0-6618 GCA_038249405.1 Anaerolineales bacterium | reverse complement strand
GGGTGATTTTCAAGCGGAAGGCATGCAAAAAGTGCCGGTCCAATGCCAGGCTGGGCCTTTTATGACCATATATCGGATCGGCCACGATGGGGCAGCCTAAAAAGGCGCAGTGCAAGCGGATCTGGTGAGTGCGGCCAGTTTGGGGGTGGAACTCAAGCAGGGTATGGTACGGGAAGGTCTCCAGCGTTTTATACTCGCTGATCGCCTCGCGGCCTTTTTCCAGTGAGGTGACTGCCATTTTCTTGCGCTGGTTGGGGTCACGACCGACTGGCGCTTCCACACGGCCGATTGGTGTGGGCGGTTTGCCATCCACCAGAGCCAGGTAGGTTTTTTCGACCTTGCGCAGGCGGAATTGATCCTGCAGCCAGCGGTGGGCGCGCTCATTTTTGGCTAAGATGATCAGACCCGAGGTATCCTTATCGAGGCGGTGTACGACGCCAGGCCTTTCTTCTCCGCCAATTCCTTCAATATCGGGCTCGTACCCCAGAACAGCGTTTACCAGGGTGCCACTGCTATGCCCCGCCGCCGGATGAACAACCATCCCGGCAGGTTTGTTGACAACGATCAACTCGGAATTCTCATAGATCACATCGAGGGGGATGTTTTCGGCGATCAGGCCGACAGACTGGGTGGGGGGAATGCGAACGATGATACGTTCGCCGCCACGCAGCATCTGGCCGCCTTTCCTGGCAACACGTCCATCTATATCGATGAAGCCATCCGTGATGAGGCCTTGCAAGCGGGCACGCGAAAATTCCGGCAGACAGGTAACCAGGAATTTATCGAGGCGCTCATCCAGACCGTCATATTGAAACTCTTCAAGCCGGTCACCCGCCATTCGACTCCTCGCTGCTGACGATTTCATCATGTGGCTGGCCAATATTCTCTTCGACTGCCAGTGCTGCTTGCGAGGCTTTCATTTTGCGCTCAGCCTGTTCTTTGAACCAGGCTCCGATGAGCAAAATAACCACACCTACAGAGATACTTGCATCGGCCAGATTGAAGACTGCAAAATTACCGACCGAAATAAAATCGGTTACCTGCCCGTTACGCAGCAGGCGGTCGATAACATTTCCAAGCGCGCCGCCCATCTGCATGCCCATGGCGAGTTTGAGCCACCAATCGTGGTCATCAACCTGGGGATAGTAGTAAATAATCAAACCACTCACCACGAAGGCCAGGATGGTAAAGACCCAACTATATTCGGTAAAAGAACCAAACGCCGCGCCAGTGTTGTACCAATGGACAAATCGCGCGTAGGGTTCCAACCAGAACAAACCCTGAGGTAACCATGTGCCCCCCAAGGGCATAAGGCGTACAAGCGATTTTGTCCATTGGTCAAGCGCTATGACGACACCAGCCACCAGGAACAGGGCTGCATAATTCTTAAATTGCTTCAAATCTCCTCCAAAAAACACTTATGATAAATGTATTGTACCAGTTTAGCAGGGGCTTTATCCCTGGTCGTCGGTCACGAATACACGCGGGACGCGAGCGCTGATATTGGTCAGCACTTCATAAGGGTTGGTACCTGCCCAGGCTGCCAGATCTTCGGCACGGATGGTTTCTCCGGTTGTGGGAGCGGTGCCAAGCAAAATGACTTCATCCCCTACACTGGCGGTATCGGCTTCGAGATTGATCATACACTGATCCATGCAAATACGCCCGACCTGGCGGTATTTTTTTCCGTGTACGAGCACATCGGGCTGGTTGGTCATGCGCCGGAAATAACCATCTGCATAACCGCAGGGGATGGTTACGGTGCGGACAGCGTGATCTGAAACCCACAACGAGCTGTAACTAACCGGGTTGCCGGGCAGGGTGAGCTTGCTGTAAACCACCTTTGATTTCCAGGTAATGGCGGGAGCAATTGGAACTGAACGCAGGGCCTCATCATCCGGGTAAACGCCGTAAAACATTACTCCGGGGCGTACCATATCGAAGTAACTTTCGGGTAAATTAAGAATCGCGGCCGAATTGGCGGTATGCCTCAACTGCGGCAGGGGTACGCTACGGCGTTCATAAAAACGAAGGACTTCGTTAAAGCGCTCCAACTGCACGCTGGCATAGGAAAACCCATGTTTATGCTGCATACCGGGTGTTTCCAGCGTTTCGGAATTGGCAAAATGGGTATAAATGCCTTGGACGACAACATGCTTGCAGCGCAAACTTTGCTCCAGAAAAGGCCCGGCATCGTACCAGCGAACACCGGCGCGCTCCATGCCGGTATCAATCTTCAAATGGACTTTGAGCGGCTGTCCGGCGGTCTTAGAAAGCTCTTCGGCCGCTTCCAGAACTTCCGCGGAGGATACTGTGAGGGTGAGGTTGTGTTTGAGGAAATACGGCACGTGCTCGGGCAGCGTGCCGCCGGCCACAAGGATAGGTTTTGTGATGCCTATTTCGCGCAGGTGAATGCCTTCATCCAGCACAGCCACGCCGATGGCATCTACAAAAGGTTCTATATAGGGCGCGACACCGTCGATGCCATGTCCATAGGCATTGGCTTTGAGCATGACTAGCACCCTGGCAGGTGAAACTTTTGCGCGGATGGCTTGTACGTTTCGGCGGAGCTGGCTTAAATTAACGACGGTATGGGTCGGTCGGAGGGGATAGTTGTTTGACATAAATTCCTTTTGTTGCACGGGGCGAAAATCGCAAAACCTATTTTGTGCTGCTTAAGATTATTTTGCCAGCCATTCATACTTTACATCCGGCTCGCTTTCGGGCGCGGGGCTGAGGCCGAATTCAACGGTTGTAAAGCCGTTCTTCTCGTAAAACGCGCGCGCGTTGGTGTTGACCTGCAAGGTATACAACCACAGGCGAGGCGGCGAAAGCTGCCGGGCATGGGCTAAAAGCTGCGCGCCCAACCCTTTGCGCCAGTGATCTGGATGGACATATAAATGGTCAATGAAATTCTGCTGGATGGCCATAAAAGCCAACGGCCGCTCATGCTCGTCCACTATGACCCAGACTTGATTTGCTGGCAGCAGGTGCGCGCGGAAATAGGCCAGATCTTCGTAGAAGAAATGCCCTTTGCGCAGCTGAAAATCGGGCAGCGAAACTTCACGAGAGACACGCCACAGGATATTCAGGGCGTCAAAATCAGCGGGCTGGTAGAGACGGATGTTTG
Source organism: Anaerolineales bacterium (assembly GCA_038249405.1). Lineage (GTDB taxonomy): Bacteria > Chloroflexota > Anaerolineae > Anaerolineales > Villigracilaceae > UBA5195. The sequence continues at coordinate 3,488 of JBBRWF010000261.1, read as the reverse complement.
ATTTCATGGTAAAAGATTATACCGGAGGATGCTATGAGATGACGACGAAACTGGATGCGCTGCGCGAAATTTATCCGTATGACTCGCCGACCCACACCTTCACGATACCAGTCAGGGTGGCAAATTACGATGGCTATTTTAATCCATTGGACCCTTCCCCGGCGCCAGCGCGCGATCTGGCGCCTGACCTGGTGGATTACCTGAACCAATGCTCGACTGAAATTCCTCATCAATATGCGCTTGAAATCCAGCTGGGATTTCCGGGTATTTTGCGTGAAACCCAGCGCGAACAGGATTGTTTGAGAAGCCTGCGCACTTTTTACCAGCATAATATCTTCGTGGTTCAGGCTCAAATCTGGCACATCCGCAGACAGGCGCTCAAGTATCTATTGGTGTCGTTTGCATGCCTGGCTGTGACCATTTTAGGCGAAGGGTGGAGCTCAGCGGGCTTTGCCTGGAACTTGCTGCACGAAGCGCTGTTGATCGGAGGGTGGGTGTTTATGTGGGAAGCAGTAACGCTTAATTTCATTGAGATGGACGAGCATACCCAGGAAATACTCAAATTCAAGCGCTTGATCGCCGCAAAAATATTTTTTACATACGATCAGAATCAGTGATAAGCGGCATGCTCCACAGGGCTTAAAATTCGGTATAATGTTAATACCTGTCCAAATCGACCCAGATTTTTAGGGGTGCGCAGGCTGAAAAACCAAAGGAGATTCTATGAAAATTGTAACTGACTGCGCCGCTGATATGTTTGCCGAAGAGCTGGAAACCCTGGGCATTACCCAGGCCCCACTCTTTATTCAATTTCCCGAAGGGGAAGTAAGCGCGACCGATATCAGCGCAGATGATTTTTATAACCGACTGGAAGCCATGCGGCCGGCCATCCCAACCACGGCACAGCCATCCAGCGGCATGTTTGAGAGTCTCTACCGCCAGCTGGCCGAAACCAGTAAAGATATCCTGTCCATCCATATTTCGTCCGGTCTGAGCGGGACGATCAATTCGGCCCAGGTGGGCGGCGAGCAGGCGAAAGATGCCGCGAATGTGAGCTATTGGGACACATTGACGCTTTCGGGGGGGGAGCGTTTCCAGGTGTTGGCAGCCGCCCTGGGCAACAAAGCCGGCTGGACAATGGATAAAATCCAGGAGCGCATGACTGAAATCCGCGCTAATACTGAGCTTATTTATACACTTGAAACGCTGGAATACCTGGCGCGCGGTGGGCGGATCGGGCGCGTGCAGGCGCTGATGGGATCACTGCTTAAACTCAAACCTGTGATCAATGTCTCGCATGAAGATGGTAAATACAGCACGGTTACCAAGGCGCGGACTATTCCGGCGGCACTGGAAGCACTGACCAGCAACCTGGTACAGATCTACAACAAAACACCAGTATGGGTAAACGTGCTGCACGGGCGTTTCCAACAGGGTGCGGAGATGCTGACGGAAATGGCTGAAGAACGGCTGAATGTAGTGAAGTTGGAAGTGAGCAGAATTTCGCCAGTGCTGGGCGTACATACCGGCCCCGGTATTGTGGGTGCGGCGGTTGTACCGATGAAATTGATGGAGGATCTGCTGTAGCGTGTTTATAAAAATGAGCGGGCGTTGGCCCGCTCATTTTTTGATTCAGCCGCTTTTATCGCGGTGCAAGGAAACGAGGGTTACATCATCATCCTGGGCGGCTTCCTGGCGGAAATCGAGCAGGGATTGGATCAGCGCGTCGCAAGCAGCCTGAGCTGGCTGGCCGTGCAGACCCGCAAGACCGGCGGCGATGCGGTCGCGGCCGTACTCTTCACCCTGCGGGCTGCGGCAGTCACACATGCCGTCGGTAAAAAGCAGCAAGGTTCCGCCGGGCGGGATCAGGACTTGCTGTTCATCCAGGGGGATTTCGGGGAAAAGCCCGATTGGCAGGCTGTCTTTCTTGGGTAAATCGGCCACACTGCCAGGGCTGACAAGCAATAAGGGCAATTCATGCCCGGCACGGGCATAGCTGAATATGCCGGTACGCACATCAAAAATGCCATAAACAACGGTCACAAACAGGTCAGCCTGCTCCAAACGGGTTAAATAACTGTTGACGCTGCGCAAGACCTGTCCTGGCCCGCCACCGCGCAGGCTCTCGGCGGTTAAAAGAGCATGCGTGCGCGCCATAAAAATGGCGGACGGCACACCCTTATCGGCCACATCCCCGATCAAGACCCCGGCGCGATATTCATCCAATTGAAAAACATCATACAGGTCGCCACCCACGCTGCGGGCCGGATCGATGTGCGCGCCAAAATCGACACTGTTCATGACTGGCAAGATGGCCGGTAGAAGTGAAAATTGGATCTCTGCCGCAAGCTGGAGCTCTTTCTCCAGTTTCTCTTTCTCGATGACCTGTTCCTGAGCTGCTTTCAACTCGTCATAAGCAGTTTGCAGCTGGCGGTTCTTTTCGCGCAAATCATGAAAAGCGGTACTGTCCGAATGGCGCAGCCGGTGGCTCATGACTTTGACCATCGCATAAGCGACGTGCGGCTGACGGTGTAAAAGCTCATCAAAGTTTTCGCGGTTCATGACCCACAATTGGGATGGTGTGCTGGCGCGGATGCTTGCAGAGCGTTTGCCGCCAGGGATCACCAGGCTCATCTCGCCGATATATTCGCCGGGACCAAGGGCGGCGAGGTGTTTTTCATCGGGGGTATCAATGGCCATGATGACATCGAGGCTACCGCTGATCACAATGTAGAAACTGTCACCGGGGTCATTCTCGCGAAAAACAATGGTTCCGGGTGCAAGGGAAAGCTGGTTGAGGGTATATGCCAGGTATTTTAACTCGCCGCGGGGCAGGTCAACAAACAGCGGGACCTGGCGCAAGAGAGCCAGGAATTCGTCGCCAAGCGCAGGAGGTGTGTTATGAGGAAGTTCTGTTGTCAAGGCTATACCCTCTTCCGGGCTTTTCTGGGTTAAAGTTCCAGGGCCATGTTGACGTTGGTTTCAACAAAACCAACTTTTTTATACAACTCGCGCGCGGCGGTATTATTCCCGAAAACATGCAGTTCAATCCGTTTGACGCTGAAAGCTCTGAGTTGTTCTGCGAGGGCTTCGAGCGCGAGGCTGGCGCAGCCGCGACGCCTGAAGGCGGTATAAATCTCAAAGTCAAAGATAAAGACCGTGCGCATGTTCTCATCCCGAAATGCGTACCATAGGAACCCCACAGTTTCACCAGTTTCGGTTAGCAGCCTGTGCACAAAATTCTGCGGGGTATGGATGCCGTGAGGTAAATAATGCTCGAATTCTCTACGCGACCGCTCAAGCGATTCGGCCTGTGTCCAATTTCCGGCCTGCACTTTATCGGCAGCAAATTCGGGTATGATTTTATTGTTGTCATGCCCGGATTTAAAAAATCTAATCTTATGATAAAAATAATGCTCATTGTGATCATAATTGCAACAATAACTGCTTGTAATATTGAAGTCCGTTATACACAAAATTCTCCAGAG
>JBBRWF010000260.1:0-6632 GCA_038249405.1 Anaerolineales bacterium | reverse complement strand
TATTTCTAATCGGCTCAATTCGTTCGCGCTCATTGTTAGTAATTTCTCCAATTTCCTGTCCTCCAAGAATAGGACATTTTAACTTGGGGGAAATAGGACATTACTACTTTGGGCTAACATAACGCGCGTCAAGCCTTGCGTACTACAAGCCATCACGGTAGAATAAATGCCGCACGCGGGCATAGCATAACGGTAGTGCGGTTGCCTTCCAAGCAACTTACGCGGGTTCGACTCCCGCTGCCCGCTCTCAAGCGGTTGCAAGTTGATTGTTGATGTAAGCAGCGACTTTCAACTTGCAACTTTTTTGTTTAGGGCCCGTGGCGCAGTGGTTAGCGCAGGGGACTCATAATCTCTTGGTCGCTGGTTCGACTCCAGCCGGGCCCACTTTTGACCATATTATTGGGGGTATTTTGTGCCAGCGCTATTTTTTGCATTATTGACTCCTGAGCATTTCGACCGCTTGGGTCAGGCTGTTTAGCTTATTGAGGATTTCTGCTTGCATATTTACCTGTGGGGCAGAGGCTTCATCACCGCTCATTTGAAGAATTCGGGCTTTGCGCTGACTTTTTCGCAAGCGGGCATAGCGTTCAGTAGTTGTCAGGCTCTCGTGCATCAGGTTTTCACGCACTGCTTCCAGGTCATTCATATCTTTGGCATTGTCAAAAAGATAGTTGGCGTGGCCTCGACGAAAATCATGAGGTGAGTGGTGTTCGATACCTTGGACTGAAAGCCAGTCAACCAGATTCTTGTGAAAAGCAGCGGAACGGTGTTCTCCAATGGTTAGCACGGTTGGGTCAATTTCGCCGGTGAGCGGCGAGATAGGCGCAAACCAGAAGCCTTCTGGTGGCAAGATGGCGCGAACTTTCTTATCCCAGGTTTTAACAATGTCGAAAAGTTCTGAAAGATTGATGATATAGGTAACAGCGCTTTTCTTGTTTTTTGTTCTTACGCCTAGATCTGGTGATTGCTTGATTTCAAGCCCACCCAAATTGAGAGCTTTAAGTGGCATAGACACAAAAGCACTGATACGCATTCCAGAGAGAAAAAGAAAAACTGTGCCTGCGCGAACCCTTTCTTCAACCAGACTCGTTACTGGTGCTCGGGCAATGCGCAAAATTTCATCCAAGGAAACCGTAGTATCGTCATCAAACTCTTCTTGAACCTGCCGAATCTTAAGCGTAGAAAGCCAGGAAGTGGTGATTGACCGAAAACCTTGTTTGTGGATGGTGAGCCATGTAAAAAAGATTCTGGCCGAACCGATAATTTTTCGACGATAATGTTGGGATAGCGCCTTGCCACTTGGACCTTTACAATCGCGTACGTATTCGATCAAGCTGACATCGGACTTCGGCGCATTTTTGAAAGGGCACTCCGCAGCCCAGGTCATGTAATGCATTGCCAGGCTTCGTTCCAAGCGAATAGACTTTGGGTCTAACTGGTCATACCGTAGTCGATAGGCCAGGTACTCATCCACAAGAAGTTTGTTCTGACGATTGATCATAGTGTCCTTTTATGTTGGAAAGTGCTTTTACCAGGCGGCGACCGCAGTTTGGACAGATTGAAGCACTGTAAACATAAGTGCCTTTTTGCCGGGTTTCTGGTTGGATAATTGGAACCGGTCCCTTGCAGGTCAAGCAATAGGCCTCGTTTTCTGTCAAAACTGTTTTGGGATATTGTTCAAGGTACCATAGGCGAAATAGTGTGCCATTGATCCAAAGGTGACCGTTTTCGCCTCTTTGATGTGGACAACCCGCAGGAATATAAACGCGGTAAAACTGGCGCCTACCAAAGTTGAGTAGCTCTGCGATTTCGGCAGGTGTGTAGAGCATATCTAATAGTTGAGGCAATCTTCGTTTTTGAATGCCTGTCAAGCGGCCTTTGAAAGTCGAATATTGGGTCATAATATGTTCCTAGTTGCACAACCGGGACGACAAGATGAATTCTATTCATCTTGATACTTTTTGTCAAGGAATAATTATGGATATATCTATTGCTGCCTGGTTAAAAGATAAAAGGCAAGCGGCAGGATTGGACTTAAGAAAACTGGCTGGTATTGCCGGGACAAACAAGGGCCAAATAAGCCGTATTGAAACAGAAAGCACTAGTATCACCATGAATTTTTTAGTAGTACTTTTATGGGCGCTTAAAGTTGATGCGGATGAATTTGTGTCAACCTTTGGATTGCCACCTATCTTGCCTTCAGATCAATCTATGGAAGACTGGCCTCATCAAAGACAAGAATCTGGAACTATTCGCCCGGCCATAGTAACTCAATTCGTTGAGAAATTTGAGAATAAAATTCCACAGGCAATTCAAATTTTGGCTAAAGAACTTGGCGAGGCGTTTAAAAAAGCGCCATCGCCTCTTCTTTTTCAAGATGATTTGGAAGAAAGGTTACAAAAGGCTGTTTTACACGGGGAATTGCTTCCCAATCCAACTGATTTAACAATTGAGATGTTATCTAAGTTTTACGCTGATGGAGGGGTAATTACTCTTGCCGATGCGGGGAATTTCGTACGGCTATATCGCCAAAAGCTACAACTTAGCTTAGATGATTTGGCAAAATTATCGCAATCTACCAAAAGCACACTCGGCCGCCTGGAGAATGGGCAAAGTGACAGGATAATGCTGAATGACTTTGCCAGGCTGGATAAGGCTCTCGATGCAGGGGGACAGGTTTTTTCGATGTATTGGGTGGTTGCACAATTAGAAATGGGGGTTTATCCCACGACAGGGGAACTTCAAGCACGCGTTATTCGCCAGGCACAAATCAACTACCTCGGTGATACTTTTGTTAAAGTTACGCGCTGGTCGTATGTTTATGATGATCCTCAGCTACTGTGGGCAGTGCGGACCGCAATGGATGATGACCTGCTCATGTTTTTTGAGAAGTATTCTACTGAGCAGAAAGTTGTAGAGTACGATATTCCAGCTTTGGCTACCGAAATTTATTTTATGATTCCTGGTGTTTTTTTTATGTACGAGGAAGGGAATTACGAAAGAACCCCCAGAATGGAAGTAGGTCTTCAAATCTGGGAAGAAATTAAAAAGGCTATTGGCAATGATGTTTTTGGACTACGTATGTTGCGCCTCGTACGGAAAAATTACAAAGATACAACGTATATTTCTGGATTTCAAGTTTTGTTACGCGAGTTGTTGTTAGCTGATTCGGTTTTCCATGACAAGATGTTAAAGATAGTACAGATAAGCGATAAAAATTTAAAAGACTCAACCTGGTACAAAACGTAAAAGTTAATTTGCCCCTTTGCTTCAGCTCACCTTGCGCATCTAAATCTTGCTTTTTTTCGTCAGTTTCTGCTCCTGTGTCATTATTTGCACAAAATTTACGTTAATGGGTCAAAATGGGACGTTTTTGTAACGAAAAATGTTCTCTCCGACAAGCTGCTAGGATGGTTGAGTTTGGACAGATACAACCAGCAGACCGGTGTAGTTCAACTCTCCCAAGAACAGGCAAGCGAAATCGTCATAGCCAGCGTTGACTTCATCGAAACCGAGTAGGCGGTGGCCATCACAGTCTTCGGAAAGCGGGTACCAAAGAAAATCACGTTGTCGTTGACAAAACGCTGGAGAGTTTTAGTGGCAAGCGCATTGCCCGGGTAACAGTCGATCCCTTTCTCGCGGTTGGCGGCGACAATGGCGAGTTCAAGGTCCAGCCCGTGAAAAGTTTGCACGCCCAACTCACTCGTATACGACTGTTACTGACGTGAGCAAATCCCACAACAAATTTCGGCAATCGAGCGGTCGCCGGGAACGAGTTCGCGCAGCAATTCGACCCTCTTGGCAATGGTTTGCGCGTTGGTACGGGCAAAGGTGCGCCAGGTCATATCGGGGATACAATAGGTGGATGTTTTCATGGCATGAATGATTGATAAAATTTCTTGATGGGTTAACTGCCTTTCACCCTACGGACAATCTCCTGCCAGATTTGCGCTGGGCATCCGGTAAACCCTGTCCCAGCGACTCGAGCGGCGCACTGACCAGCACTTGTTGAACAGGATCAATTAAAGTCCAGTGCTGCTTGTGTCTGACGAAACGCCTGGCAAAGGCTCGCCACGCGCAACTGAAGCTTCCCATTGGACTAACATCGCCAAATCTTGCTGATAATCAAGGTGATGAACCTGTTCTTCCAACAACACTGCATGTCGTAAAAACTCAATTGCCTGCTCTACTTGGCCCATATCACGCGCGAGAGTAGCCATATTGAAACATGTTATTGCCTCGCCCGCCCAATCGCCCACTTCATGCCGAATGAGCAAGGATTGTTGGAATAATTCGAGCGCCTTACCCGAATTGCCTGTATCGATATATACCAGCGCCATGTTGTTCAGTGTGCTAGATTCACCTGAACGATCACCCACTTCACGGCGTATGGGTAAGGTTTTCTGGTAGAGTTCGAGAGCTTTTTCAGGATTTCCTGTGTCATTATAAACCAGCGCCATGTTGTTGAGCGTTATAGCTTCACCTGTGCGGTCACCCACCGCGCGTGTTATTGGCAGGGCTTGTTGAAGGAATTCGAGCGCCTTATCTGGATTGCCTTTGTCGCGGTACACCCTACCAATATTGTATAAAGTGGTGGCTTCACCCTCCTGGTCGCCGATTTCGCGCCGCATAGGAAGAGCCTGCTCAAGGAGTTCGAGTGCCTTACCTAAATTACCTATTGCACTGTAAACCAATGCCATATTGTTGAGAGTCGTTGCCTCGCCTGCGCGATTACCCACTTCGTGCAAGATGGACAAGGTTTGCTCATAAAGTTCAAGCGCTTTGTTTGGCTGGCCAGTATTGCTATACACATTAGCCATGTTGTTAAGAGTCGTGGCTTCGCTTTCATGGTCTCCCATTTTTCGTACGATTGGCAGGGCTTGTTCGTAAAGTTCGAGCGCCTTGTAAGACTGTCCCGTATTGCCATACACATTGGCTATATTATTAAGCAGTGTAGCTTCGTCTACATGGTCGCCCACTCCATTGCGCGTGATCGGCAAAGCCTGTTCATAGAGTTCAAGTGCCTTTCGTGGATTGCCTATGGTACTGTATATCATTGCCATATTATTAATGATCTGCAATTCCAGTTCATCATCCATCGCTTGAGCAAGCTCCAAGGCTTGTTCAAGCCAATGAATACCAGAACGGCGGTCGCCAATGCGTTGTATAACCCAACCTAGATGATTAGCGTATCTGCTACGCTCACTTTCATCTACCCAATTTGAACAGTTTTGTAAGTCAGCACGGCAATGCACGGCTAGATAAGAAGCCCAACTGGTACGATTGATATTTTTGTAAATTTCTCGCAGCAAATCCGTATAGACTTTGCCCATTTTGGCGCGCAAACTCTCGACAGTCTGCGCCTGTTCTAAATAATGCCTAGCAAACAAACGCACTGTAGGCAAAGTGCGATAAAGAAGCAGTTTCTCGTCCGCAAGAGCCTCGGCGTCGTGCAATAGTAATCCTCGTTGCCAAAGCGTATGTAATTGTTCAACTACCTGTGTCTGATGTACCTTAATTTCGACTTCCGACAAATCGGCTGATCCGAAGATATGTTCGGCAGTCTCGGGTTGAAAAAGTGATCGGAAAATCCACAATCTGCTCAGAAGCGATTTTTGGGCATCGTCCAGGTAACGGACACTGGTTTCGATACTGGCATATAACGTACGATGCCGATGGTCTTCATGCTTGTATTTATCCTCGGCTTGAAACAGGGTAGTTTCTACTTGATGGTCAAATTCATTCAAAGAAATGCCGCTGGCATTAAAAGCACATCCCAATAATCGTAAACTAAGTGGGTGGCCTTCGACTTTGCGACTGATTTCCTGCGCGAGTGGCCCAATTGCGTCTATGCCGCGGCCAGGCGCACTTTGCCAGAATAAACGTGCGCCTTCTTTGGGAGATAAGCCTTCCAACTCAAATAGTTTTTCGCCAGTCCAGCCCAAATGCTCACGTGATGTGACCAGCAAACCGGTTTGTGTGCTTGACATCTTTTCACGCAGGAAAACGGCCAAGTCTATTGCGGCTGTGTTTTTTGCATTAACGGCCTCGATGAAAGTTTCGGCATTATCCAATACCAGAAGAGCGCGGCGGTTGCTCAAAATAGCGAGCAGGCGGCGCTCCAATTCTTGCTGGAAACGCTTTTGATATTCGGCAGTTTCCAGATCGGGGAAGGATCTGGAAACTTGTGTGTAAATCCCATCTAGGTCAAGTTTAAATAACCGTGCCAATTCCAGGGCGAATCGGTCGATTACATAGAAATCTTCGAGCGAAATCGCCCAAACACCGCCCAACCAGGCGTGGGCGAAGCGTTCGGCGGCTTCGCGCGCCAGGGCGGTCTTGCCCTGTCCACCCATACCGTGAATTGTCATCAATTTGGCGCGTGGTTCGCCGGTCAGGGCCTGACCGAGTGCCAGCAATTCGTCCACGCGACCCTGGAAAGCGCCTTCGGCGCGCGGCAGGGCGAACAGTTCCAGCGGCGGCTGGTGCTCGTCGATGCGCAGCGCACCGGGCGGTGTTGCAAAACCTTTGGCCGCTTCACTCAGGGATGTGTACAGCACCGGCGTGCCGACCGCCCAGGGGTTTTTACTGCCAGCCAGGCTGTTGCGCGCCTGGCGCAGGGCGTTTTCCAC
>JBBRWF010000259.1:0-6635 GCA_038249405.1 Anaerolineales bacterium | reverse complement strand
TCTCAAGAACCAACCTTCCTACCGAATTGTTATTCAAGACTCAGAAAAACCCCGTGATGGGCGTTTTCTTGAAATCGTTGGTTTCTATAACCCGCGCACAGAACCCGGCACCGTGAATATTGACGAGGCTCGTGTTTTTGAGTGGATGGGCAAAGGTGCTAAACCCACCGAGTCAGTAGCTCAATTGTTCAGGACTACAGGTACCGCTGATCGCTTTGTTCGTCTTTGCAAAGGTGAAGCACTGGAAACTCTGTTGGAAGAAGGCAAAGCCGCTGAATTAAAGCGTGCAGCCCCTGTTCGTACAAACAAAGCATAATTTGCTGTCAGGCCTGACAGACCGCAAGATCTGTCAGGCATTCTTTTTAGTTTTATGCCAGTTTAGATTTCTTTCTGGTAACAAAGGATCTAATGAAAGCTCTTACCGAGTTTATTGCAAAGGCGCTTGTCGAAAACCCTGAGCAGGTCGGTGTCACCCAATCCCGTCAGGGAAGCCGCGTGCGGCTGGAACTTAAAGTTTCGAAAGATGATATGGGCCGCGTGATTGGAAAGAATGGGCGTGTAGCCAATGCCATCCGGGTACTTTTGCGAGTTGCTGCGGAGCGCGATGGACAGCAGGTTACATTGGATGTGGTGGAGCCCTGATGTCTGATCCGAAAGCACTGGTTAATGCAGATATCCCAGGCTCGCCCAACTCTGGCGGGCCTGTTGTCTATTTAGCAGTTGGTACGCTGCGCCGTTCGCACGGTATACGCGGAGATATGTTGCTGGATGTAACCTCAGATTTTCCTGACAGGTTAAAGCCAGGTACATTCCTTTATATTGGCGATAAAAAACTGCGTATTAAAATTACCAGCCGACGCTCACATAATGATGGCTTACTGCTGGGTCTCGAAGGCATTAAAAATGCTGAGCAAACAGCTAGATATCGCGCTCAAACGGTGTATGTTTTGGCCGAAGATCGGCCATCGCTGCCAGAAGGTGAGTATTACCATCATCAGATCATTGGAATGATTGTTGTTGATGAAGACCGTAATGCTCTGGGCGTAATTACTGAAATTATTGAAACCGGTGCAAATGATGTTTACGTTGTCAAAAATGCCGCTGAGAGAGAAATCTTAATTCCTGCGCTCAAACAAGTTATGTTGAATGTAAATCTGGAAACCAAAACGATGCGCGTGCATTTACTTCCCGGTTTGGTGGATATTTCCGATAGCGAAGAGCAGGCGTGAATCTGGTTTCCTCCGAATTAGCAATGAAAAATAAGCGCTTATGGGTTGGTTTTACATTGGTCAAGGGGATAGGCTCAGTTCGGCTGCAGAGCCTGTTGAATTATTTTGGCGATATTGAGAGTGCCTGGAAGGCCAGCCCATTAGATATGGTAGCCGCTGGGATCAGCGCCAAACTAGCCGAACGCGTGATTCAGGTTCGCAACAGCGTTGATTTAGATGATTACATGGCCAGGATCGAAAAGGACCAGATCCGTATTCTCACTTGGGAAGACACAGATTATCCTGCCAACTTAAAAGAGATTGACCAATCGCCCCCTGTATTATACCTGCGTGGCGAAGTTACTGCGGAAGACAGTTGGGCTGTTGCAATAGTAGGCACTCGAGCGGTCACTTCTTATGGCCGCCAGGTAACTGAGGAACTGGCAACCGTGCTTGCGCACAGCGGAGTAACAATTGTTAGTGGGTTGGCACGCGGCGTGGATGCTATTGCGCACAGTACGGCGTTGAAGGCGGGTGGTAGAACATTGGCAGTACTTGGTTCTGGTGTGGATAAAATTTACCCTCCTGAACATCGCCCAATGGCCGAAAAAATTGCTCTGCACGGTGCTGTGATCAGCGATTATGCGCCTGGAACAGCACCAGATAGTGCTAATTTCCCACCTCGCAACCGCATAATTAGTGGATTATCGATGGCCGTTGTAGTGGTTGAAGCCGGGGATACCAGCGGAGCGCTTATTACGGCCGGGTTTGCTGCAAACCAGGGCCGGGAAGTTTTTTCTGTACCTGGCATGTTGTATGCACCGAAGAGCAAAGGCACAAATCGGCTTATCTCCAATGGAGCCAGGGTACTGTTGAATCCCAATGATGTTTTGGAAGCCTTGGATCTCACACGCAATGTCGAGCATCGTGAAATTCGGCGCACTGTGCCATCGGATGCTACAGAGACCGCTCTTTTGGCTGCCCTTGCTTCAGAACCTGTACATGTAGATGAAATTCGCGCCCGTTTGGGATTACCGATCGAGAAAATATCTGCGGCGCTAACGATGATGGAATTGAAAGGCATGGTCCGGCAAATAGGTGGCATGAATTATGTGGCTATTCGAGAAGATCAGGCGGATTATCGAGCAGGCATTGATTAAATTGATTATATAAAAATATGCTATATTATCCGGTGTTAGGGTATGATTTTGACCCTGAGACCCAAATAATAAGCAACAAGAGGAACTTTATGGAGCATACCTTTGCAGTAATAATGGCTGGCGGAGGCGGAACTCGTCTATGGCCTGTCTCGCGCAGAGAAAGTCCCAAGCAACTCCTGCCGCTGATTGGGGAAGAGACCCTGTTTCAGGCTACTGTCAAGCGTTTGGAAGGGCTTTTCCCGCCGGAACGAATTTTGGTGGTAACTGTCGCTGAACAAGCAGCAGAAATTCGGATGCAAGCACCTGAAATTCCTGCGGAAAACTATCTACTTGAACCTATGCCGCGTGGCACAGCTTCAGTTGTTGGTTTAGCAGCATCAGTCTTGAATAAACGTGATCCTGAAGCCGTCATGACCGTCTTACCGTCTGACCACTTTATCCGAAACCGTGATTTGTTTCATTATTTATTGAGCGCTGCAATTGATGTGGCTCGCACCGGTTATTTGGTTACTTTGGGAATTACGCCCACTTACCCATCCACGGCTTATGGTTATATCCAACAGGGGTCCCCGCTGGTCGGTCAGTTCAAATACCCTGCATATCAAGTGACTCGATTTACAGAGAAACCTGATGATGCTGCGGCTCAAAAAATGTTGCGGTTTGGTGGACATTCCTGGAACAGTGGTATGTTTATTTGGTCAACTAGCTGCATTCTGGATGAATTCCAAAAGCAAATGCCAGAATTTGCGCAGGCTCTGAAAAAAATTTCTTCAAGCCTGGGTACGGATGATGCTGAATCTGTCATTTCTTCCGTTTGGAACGACCTAAAGGTTGAAACCATCGATTACGGTATCATGGAAAAAGCAGAGAAGGTGGCCGTCCTGCCAGCCGGTGGTTTGGGTTGGAGCGATGTTGGCTCTTGGGATTCGCTTTTTGAAGTATTATTGCCTGATATGGATGGTAATATCGGTGTAAACGGCCAGCACCTGGCTTTAGATACTCATAATACGTTGATATATGGCACACCTGGTAACGAGCGTCTCGTTGTTACCATAGGTGTGGATGATATGGTTGTTGTAGATGCCGGTGATGTGTTAATGATTTGCAAATCAGATCAGTCGCAAAAAGTTCGTGATGTAGTTGCGCATTTAAAAAAGCATCACCAGGAACGTTATTTGTAATAATTGTTGTTAAGCCTGAAGAAGTGACTCTGGACTTGACGTTTCCGATCAGATCATGCTTAACAATCTGGAGGTTTCATGGAAGCTTATTGTATGAAGTGCAAAGCCAAGCGAGAAGTTAACGCGCCGGAGGCAACATTTAATAAATCAGGTGCACCGGTAACGAGGGGAATCTGCCCTATTTGTGGAACTGCACTCTACCGAACCGGACGAACAGAAGCTCATGATGGTATGGTGGCCCCCAAGGCCGAAAAATCAGAACCAAAGCGCTCTGGAAAATTGGTGATCGTAGAATCGCCCGCCAAGGCCAAAACAGTGGGCCGTTTTCTTGGGCGGGGTTACACTGTGAGGGCTTCTATTGGTCATGTTCGCGATTTATTACGCTCGCAACTTTCGGTGGATGTTGATCATGCGTTTGAGCCAAAATATCGTGTACCAAACGAAAAAAAGCCTGTGGTTAAAGAACTCAAGCAGCTTGCAAAATCACATTCCGAGATTTTCTTGGCTACCGACCCGGATCGTGAGGGCGAAGCTATTTCATGGCATTTATTTGAAGCATTGGAAATTGATCCTGCGCGAACTCATCGCGTTACTTTTCATGAAATAACTGCCCCGGCTATTGCCGAGGCTTTTCGCCATTCCCGCGCAATTGATATGAATCTGGTCAATGCCCAGCAAGCTCGGCGGGTTCTCGATCGGTTGGTGGGCTACTCGATCAGCCCAATCTTATGGGAGAAAGTTCGTGGAAGGCTTTCTGCCGGTCGCGTTCAATCTGTGGCATTGCGCCTGATTGTTGATCGCGAAGCTGAGATATCTGACTTTATTGCACAAGAATATTGGACAATCGGAGCGGAATTCAAGCATGAGGGTGCGCGGGCAAAAGCAGCTTTCATCGCCAGGTTGCAGCGCATTGACGACAATGAGATTGATCTGAAAACCGAAGATGATGTTACCCCACTATTATCCGACATGGAGTCAGCTGCTTATAGTGTCACAAAAGTGAAACGGGGTGAACGCCGACGCAAGCCAGCCGCCCCTTTCATCACATCAACCTTGCAGCAAGAGGCTTCGCGCCGCCTGGGCTTTACCGCTAAACGCACCATGGGATTGGCTCAGGGCCTTTATGAAGGTATCGATGTAGGAGATGGTGGCACCACTGGTTTGATTACATACATGCGTACTGATTCAACCAATATATCCGAAATTGCCAGGGATGAAGTTCGCCAATATATCTCTGGGCGCTATGGGAATGATTTTTTGCCTGTTCGGGCTCCAGAGTATAAAACCCGCGCAGTGGCTGCTCAGGAAGCGCACGAGGCTATTCGTCCTACCTCCGTTCTTCGTGATCCAGAAATGGTAAAACCCTATCTGGAGCCCGCTTTGTTCAAACTCTACCAGTTGATTTGGCAACGCTTTGTGGCTTCGCAAATGGAATCTGCACTTTACGACACACTATCGGTAGAAGTAATCGGAAAATCCAGCCATGAGTACTTGTTTCGAGCGGCTGGTTCTGCGGTCAAATTTCCTGGTTTTTTGGTGGTTTATGAAGAAACCCGTGATGAAGATGCAAAACCTGTGGAAGGCGAAGGCGATGAAAATGTGCGTATACCAGCCGATATCGCAGAAGGCCAGAAACAAAAGCTGATTCACTTGATCCCCGAGCAGCACTTTACTCAGCCGCCGCCGCGTTTTTCAGAGGCATCCTTGGTTCAGGCTCTGGAGGCACATGGAATTGGTCGCCCATCTACTTATGCGCCGATTATGTCAACGATTCAAGAACGCGGTTATGTTGTGCGCGTAGATAAGCGCCTCGAACCTACCGAAACAGGCGTGTTGGTCAATGACATGATGGTTCAATATTTCCCCGAAATTGTAGATATGAATTTTACGGTATCGATGGAAGATGATTTGGATAGGATTGCGGAGGGAGAGGCCGATTGGGTGGAGGTCATGGATCGATTTTATGTCCCATTTTCGGCCAAAGTTCAGATAGCCCAGGCTGAAATGCCCGTCACCAAATCTGGCCCTGAACCGATCGGAAGGTTATGTCCTGAATGTGGCAAAGACCTGGTAATTCGATTTGGGCGCTTTGGAAAATTTATTTCTTGTGCAGGTTTCCCCGATTGCCGCCATACTGAGCCGTGGCTCGATAAAATTGGCGTTGAATGTCCCAAAGATCACGGCGAAATCGTTGAACGAAAGACTCGCAAAGGTCGGGTGTTTTACGGTTGCGCCAACTATCCAACTTGTGAGTTCACCTCCTGGAAGCGGCCTTTGGCCCAACCTTGTCCGAATTGTGGCGGGTTGTTAGTGGTCGCCAATAAACGTGAGGCTTCCTGTATGGATTGTCAGGAAACTTTGTTGCTCGAAAATATTTTATCTGAAGCAACCGAGTAGTAATTTGGTGGGGCAAAAATCTCATCAGCGTTAAAATCTCTTGTATAATAGATAAAATGTTCGTTCCGTGGAAGGAGCGCAAGATGAATTCAGACATATTTAAGAAACCTGTTGTAATAGGTGTTTTAGCACTGTTTTTGGGTCTGGTGCTGGGTTTGGTCTGGGGCTGGGGGATTCAGCCGGTACAGTGGTATGATGCGCCGGTTAATCTTTTGCGCCCTGAATTGCAAGTGGATTTCTTGCGAATGGCTATTGACTCTTATCGAGTTAATGCGGATGAAGCCCTGGCTGTAAATCGCTATTCTGAACTTGGGAGCGATGGGTATGCTTTGATTCAAAAACTCAAAGCTAACCCGGGCAAAGTTGATCCGAATGCAATCACATATTTTGAAGACTTATTGAAACGGAAGGGTGTCTATACCGAAGCCCAAACCGTTCAGCCTGCTAACAACAGTGGTGGTTCATTATTCAGCATAATTCTAATTGTTGTCGCGCTATTGGTGGTTGCAGGTGTTGGTGCAGCAGCATACTGGCTTTTGCGTGGCGGTGGGCGTAGAGGCCAGATTACTCCTGCTCAACAGGCAGCGGACCATGTACGCGCTGTAGAAAAAACTGATTATGCCGCCCGTGGTGAAGCTCCGCCGGTGGCGCAATATGTGACAACCTATGTATCTGGCGATGATCTGTTT
>JBBRWF010000258.1:0-6657 GCA_038249405.1 Anaerolineales bacterium | reverse complement strand
CAAATATGGCGTCTCCCCACCCACCCACCCCCGCCGCTGGCTCCCCCTCCGGGGTAACTCCACAATCCCCCCAGAAATCATTCCTCGGGGGATTGATGTCCATGCCCACATGCCTTATTCTGTGGGCATGGACACCCTCATCGAACCATCCCCCGCCCAATGGCACCTGCTCGTACTCCCGCGCGCCTTGCGTAACCGCTTCCTCTCCGGCCTCGGCGTCATCGCCAAAAAAAAGCCCCTGCTCGTGCTCGACGGCGGCAACCAGTTCAACGCCTACCTCGTCTCCAGATCAGTCCGCGGCCGCGCAGACATCCTCAACCGCATCCGCGTCTCGCGCGCCTTCACCTGCTACCAGATGGTATCCCTGCTCCACAGCCTGCCCCAAACCACCAACCCCATCGTCTGCCTAGACTTCCTCGCCACCTTCTTCGACGAATCCCTGCCCGTCCAGGAACGTCAGCGCCTGCTCGAATCCTGCCTCCCCCACTTCGCGCGCCTCAGCCAATCCGCCGAACTAATCGTAGCCATCTCAGCCCCCAAAGTCACCCTGCCCGAAACCAACCCCTTCCTCGACATACTTCAAAACGCCGCCGCCCACACCTGGAGGCCTGAAATGCCCGCGCCAGCCCCCGAACCACCCCGGTTATTCTAATGGGACGCACCCTCCCAACCGCCACCGACCTGCTCCTGCAGGAACAAGAATCCTTCGCCCGCTTCCGCCGCGCCCTGCGCCGCTCAGACCAGCTGGCCCTCGATGACCTGTTCGTCTCAGCCCGCCAGCACCTGGCAGCCACCCAGTACGCCGCCCACGCCCTGCCCTTTGAAGTCATGCTGCTCTCCATGCTGCTCGAAGAACACAAGCTCGTCATGCGCCTCCAGCGCCTGCTCGAAGAAATGACCCGCAGGCTGCCGTGAACACCAGCGGCTGGCTGTTCGACCTCTACCCCAACCGCACCAACGGGCTCACCCTCTGGCTCATCGGCGACGATGGCCAGCGCCACTGCTTTCAGCACAAATTCCCCGTCAGCTTTTACGCCGCCGGCCCAACCCACCGGCTGCGCGCCCTCTGGAAATATCTTTCCGAATACCCGCAGCCAGTCAAACTATCCAGAACCGAGCGGCGTGATATTTACACCGGCCTCATCCCCGTCCTGGCCTGCGAAATCCCCAACCCCGCCGCCCTGCACGCCCTCTTCCAGCAGGTATCCCAGGCCTTCCCCGATCTCACCTATTACGATGCCGATATTCACCCCGCCCTGCGCTATGCTGCCGCCACCAACCTCTTTCCGCTCGCGCGCTGTCAGGTCGAGACCCTCGGCAGCCAGGTGCAGACCATCCAAACCCTCGATACACGCTGGGAGCTGAATCCACAGCCCGCGCCGCTGCGCACCCTCACGCTCGAACCAGATCAAGACCCCGCCTGCCGCACCCCCACCAGCATCCGCTTTCAATACGAACGCTGCGCCTACACCCTCACCCTGCAGCCCGCCCGCGCCCTGCTCATCAACCTGCGCTCCATCCTCGACCGCTTTGACCCCGACCTGCTGCTCACCAGCCACGGCGATAGCTGGCTCATCCCCTGGCTGGCCCAGAAATCCACAGAACTAAACCTGCCGCTGCCCCTCAACCGCGACCCCGCCTACGAAGTCATCACCCACAAAGAACATACCTACTTCTCCTACGGTCACATCGTCTACCGCAGCCAGCAAAGCCAGTTCTTTGGCCGCTGGCACCTCGATAAGCACAACGCCATGCTCTGGAGCGACTATGGTCTCGAAGGCGCGCTCGAAATGGCGCGCGTCACCTGCCTGCCCGTCCAGGAAGTCGCCCGCCTGTCACCCGGCACAGGCATCTCAGCCATGCAGTTTGTCACCGCCCTCCAAACCGGCGTCCTCATCCCCTGGCGCAAAGCCGAACCCGAAAAACCCAAAACCGCGCTCGAACTGATCCGCGCCGATATGGGCGGCATGGTCTACCAGCCCACCATCGGCCTGCACGAAAACGTCATCGGCATCGACTTCGTCTCCATGTACCCCGGCATCATGGTCCACTTCAACATCTCCCCCGAAGTGCCCCGCTCCGGCGCCGCGCTCGAGCCCTCCACCCTGCAGCCCGGCCTCGTCCCGCAAACGCTCGCCCCGCTGCTCCAAAAACGCATCGCCTACAAATCCGCCCTGTTCGACATGCCCAGGTGGCACACCCTGCGCGAAAAATACAAAGCCCGTTCCTCCGCCGAAAAGTGGCTGCTGGTAACCTGTTTCGGCTACCTCGGCTACAAAAACGCCCGCTTCGGGCGCATCGAATCACACGAAGCCGTCACCGCCTACGGCCGCGAAGCCCTGCTGCGCGCCAAAGAAGCCGCCGAAGAACTTGGCTATGAAATTCTGCACATGTATGTCGATGGCTTATGGCTAAAAAAAGCCGCCAAACCCCAACCCGAAGCCGTCCGCAGGCTGCTCGAAAAAGTCGCCGACCGCACCGGCCTGCCAATCGCCCTGGATGGCATCTACCGCTGGGTCGCCTTTCTACCCTCCCAACTTAACCAACGCGTACCCGTCCCCAATCGTTACTTTGGCGTTTTTCAAGATGGCAGCATCAAAGTACGCGGCATCGAATGCCGCCGCCGAGATACCGCCCCCCTGCTCTCCAAAACCCAGACCGGCATCCTCCAAATCCTCGCCAAAGCGCCCGATGCCGCCGCCTTTGGCACCCTGCTGCCAGAAGTGCAGCGCTTCATCAGCACGCAGCAGCGCGCCCTGCGCGAAGGCCGCATCCCGCTCGAAGACCTCATCCTGCGCCAGCGCCTCAGCCGTGAACTCGATGCCTACCGCACACCCTCCCCCGCCGCCCGCGCCGCCCAGCAGCTCGCCGCACTCGGCAAATCCATGCGCGCCGGGCAGAGCGTCCGCTTCATCCTCACCCGCGGCCAACCCGGCGTGCACGCCTGGGACCTCCCCACACAAATTGACCCCAAAACCATCGACATCCAGCGCTACCAGACCCTGCTGCAGCGCGCCATCGACACCCTGCTCAACACACTCGCCCCCACCGCACCGCAGCCCAATATCTTCGATCTACCCCCCTGCCCGGAACCTCACCAACAACCTCTAAAAATCTACTAATGACATAAAATGTCATTGGTAGGCCGGGGGACGCTTTAACGTCCCACTCGGCCTACAGCTAACCAGCCCGAAGAGCGCCTTCCATTCTTCTCACCTTGTAATTTGTTATTTCCTCCTTATAATTTAAAGTGACATTCACCTTTACCGCGCGATCCCCACGCACACGGTCGAACCCCCTCCCCCGTAGGGGACAGCGCCGCTGCCCCTCCTCCTACCTCACCACCCGCAAGGAGCCACCCATGATGCTCGAAGAATTTTTACGCACAGTCAAATTAAACCAGGTCATATACCTGGTCGTATCCGGTTCGCTCATCCGCGGCGCATTTAGCCAGGTCGATGCAGCCGGCAAGCTGGTCACACTCAACCAGGTAGCCCTCTTTCAAAACTCCCAGGCCACCGCCTCCATCCCCACCCTCACCGTCGACATGAGCAAAGTCATCGCCTGGGGCTAATCCGCCAGCCCTCCGCCAGCAAATTCTCCAAAAACAGCAAACCCTGCGTCAGGCTGTCCACCGGGTCATTCAAACGCGCCGCCGGGAAACTCGCCAGCATACCCTCAAAATCCAACAGCCACGCCGCCTGAGCGCACGGCTGCGGTAACAACAGGCAGCCGCGCTCACACCACAGGCTCGCCTGGCGCGCCCGCGCCGCCTTCCCCTGCTGCCCCGGCGCAAAAGGCATCAACAGCCTCGCAATCTCTGGCGGCGCGCTGTGTTCCAACGTTTGCAGCGCACTGATACCGCTCGCCTTATCCTCGATAATGATCCCGCGCAGCTTGCCATCCGCGCCCCAGCGCCCCGCCTCGTCCTGAATAGCCGCCGCCAGCTGCGGGAACTGCAATTTGCCCCACCAGGCATACCGCAGCAGCAGCCGGTACTCCACCGTCAGCTCCAGCACCGTCAGCGCGCTCGCATCGTTTTGCTGCCCATCCTTAAAAGCCGTATCCCACGAAAGCCAGCGCCCCACCACCTGCCGCCCCAGCTGCTCATCCGCCGCGTCAAAGCGGTTTTTCCCCTGCCACCACTCCATTTGATAAATATTGCCGCCCACTGGCGCCGGTCGCTGCGCGTGCTGCCCGGCGTAACCCCGCTCGCCCAGCGCAGCCCGCGCCGCCGCGTTCTCCGCCTGCCCGAACCGCGCGGGCCACAACAGCTCGCCGGGCCTCGTACGCGGGTCACTGCGCCCCAGGCCCGAAAAATAACGCTGCGGTTCATACTCGGTCGGCAGGCACAAATGTTCATAGCGCGCCGCCCCATCCTCCTGCATCCGTTCCAACAGGTGCCCCGTCAGATCGTCGCTGTGCAGCCGCTGCATAATGATCACCCGCCGGGCGTTGCGCGGATCGTTGGCACGCGTACTCAGCACCTGGTCATACGTCTCGTTGACGCTCCCGCGCACCGCCTCGCTGTCCGCATCCTGCGCCTTCAGCGGGTCATCCACCACCAGCATGTCACCACCCTCCCCCGTCAGACTGCCGCCGAAAGAATAAGCCAGCCGGTAACCGCCCTGATCGTTTTCATAGCGCTGTTTGGCATTCTGATCACCGCATAGTTGAAAACCCTCCCCAAAGCGTTGGCGGTACCAGCGATTCTGCATCAATCTCCGGCTCTTCAGCGCATCCCGCACCGCCAGCGGCGTCGAGTATGAACCCGTCAGCCAGCGCAGCTGCGGGCTGTGAGTCCAGCTCCACGTCGGCCAGAACACCGAAACCAGCAGGCTCTTCATGTGCCGCGGCGGAATGTTGATGATCAGGTTCTGGATCTCAAGCCGCGTCACCGCCTCCAGGTATTCGCAGATCAGGCCGATATGCCAGTTATCCACGAAAGGCGTCTGCGGTTCAACCAGCTTCCAGGCCAGTTGGGTATAAAACTTCAAGTTGATCCGGCATTCAGCCGCCTGCGCCAACCCGTTGATATCCATTTTAGGGGAAGAGTTCATCGGCCAACCCCGCCTTGCGCAGCAATTCTTCCAGCCTGCAACGTTCATCTGTTGAAAGTCCCGCAAAATCCAGCCGCCCATCCGCCGCCGCCGCCGCGTTGGGTGTGCTGCCCGCCCCGCGCTGTGCTTGCGCACCAATCTCGCGCGCCAGGTCAGCCAGCGCGCCGCGCGCCTGGGCAAACAACGCCGCGTTAAAGTGCAAATTTTCCACCCGCTCATACTTGTCATCCGCCACGCGCTGGTGTTTGACTTCCACCAGCCAAAACCGGTCTTCGCGCAGCATCTCGGCCTTAAGCTGGTTGTAAATTTTAATCAACTGTTCCACGCGCAGAGCGCTTACCGCCAGTCCTTCATTTAATAGCGCATGTTGGCGCTCCGCTTCGCGCCGAGCTTCGCGCTGACGGTTCAACTCGTCAAACTGGCTTACGCGTTCATCCCAGGCATACCGCACCTGCCACAGGCGCACCCGCTCCAGCCCGGGCACATGCAGCAGCGCCGGGCGCAGCGGGTACAGCATCAGCAGCGCAGAAATGCTGCGGGTCGCCCCAAGATTTAAAAATTTACTCAGCGCCAGGTTCGCGCGCTGTGTTTCGCGGCTGCCGCTCACCAGCTCCGCGCGCTCAGCCGGGTCATCCATGTTCCAGATCACCCCGCGTGAAATCGTCAGCGGAGCGTTAACAGGCTCGCGCGGCGGCTTAGTCATAGCTCACGCTCCCTTTTGCCCGGCGCGCGCGCACCGGCGACCCGCACGACGCGCTCAGCGTCTCAAACGCCTGCAAGAGCTGCGCCTGCCCCAGGCGCAGATTCTCCAGCTTTACCAGCATTTCCTGGTCGGTCAGCGCGATCAGTTCCAGGTGCTGGATGATCTGCTGCCACAATTCGCGCCGCTCTGCCAGGCAGCGCTGCACCAGCTCCACCTGTTTTTGGGCCGAAGCATCCGCCGAAAGGTACTGGCTCACACGAATAACCGCCTGCAAACCGCTCCAACCCAGGCCAGCCAGCAGGAAAGAAAAAACAATCACAACACTGATTTGTTCCCACACGGGAACCGGGATATTGGGTATCATAATGCGCTCCTTTTCCATCCCACTGTAGCGCATTCGCCGCGCCCCGCATAGTTACACCTTAGTGCATTGCACTAAAGTATGCCCGCCTTGCCTCCAGGTAACTGTCACCTAAAGTCCAGCCCGGTCCAATACTCTCAAATTCGTTAAGCAATGCCAGCCAGCGGGCAAGTGACTTATAATATATAAATAATCATCGCTTGAAAACGTACCTGCCACAGGGGGGGTGCGTGTGTTGGTTTTTAATTTGCGGGTCCACTGCCCCCCCTGCGTCATTGCTCCATCACCCTTTATTTGCAATAATGGAAGAAAGCTTGTTCGTATGCTAAGTTTCATCAAGAAATATTTCACAGCCCCGGTTTTTCCGGGAAATGAAGAAAAAACACGCCGGGCAAGCCTGCTCAGCGTGGTGATTAATGGCATCATATTTTCTATCCTGCTTGTATTGGTGGGAATTTTCGTGAGCGGCAGAACACCTGCGTCGACCATCCTGCTGGATGTCTGTACGCTGATCCTGATCATAATCTTTCGTT
>JBBRWF010000257.1:0-6669 GCA_038249405.1 Anaerolineales bacterium | reverse complement strand
TGCATTAATATCCGCCTGTACGAGCAGAAGCCGGTCAGGCCGGAATGGCTTCTGGAGCGTGGGGTGATGAGTGCCGAGATGATGGACTTGCTGCGCCAGGCGATGGAAGATGGACGGCGCATCCTGATTTCCGGCGGAACGCGCACCGGCAAAACCACGCTGCTTAGCGCCCTGTGTAACTTCCTGCCGGGCGGCTGGCGCATTGTCAAGATCGAAGATCCGGAGGAGATCTGGATCGACCGGCAGACCGTGCAAACCGTCGAGGCGCGCCCGCAGGCGGTTGGGACGGAGGTACGGCCCTATAAGTTGGCTGATGGCGTGGATGATGCCATGCGTATGTCGCCCGATTACCTGATCATCGGCGAGGTGCGCGATGGAACGGCAGCCATGAGCCTGTTTCGCGCGCTGATGACCGGTCACAGTGGAGCCTGTACCTTCCACGCCGATAGCCCGCGCGAAGCAGCCCGTCGCCTGGCGACCGTGATGGGAGCCGACTCCGGCGTGCGGGCGCACGAAGCCAACCAAATGATTGCCGATGCGGTCGATCTATTGGTACAGATTGGCATTCGCCATGAGGTCCGCCGGGTGGTGCAGATTGCCAACGTTTCTAAAGAACTCAGAGGGGGGGATGTGTGGCTCGAGCCGGTTTACCGCTATAACGAACAGTCGCCGATTGGTGTTCCCGCCTGGGATAAGCTGGGCGAGCTGCAAGCGCGCAATATCGAGGATTGAGGAGAAGCATCGATGATATTCATCATTCCTGTGATTGGACTATTATGCACCACCCTGGTGCTGTTCTGGCTGTTTCCCAGCCAGGTCAAAACCGGTAAGTTGGCCGATCTCTATACTACCGATTCGGTGCGCACACTGGCCAGTCTCAATCCAAAGTCACTGGACTATAAGCTGTTGGCGGCAGGGATGAAGCTGCAGCCGGTCACCTTCCGGCTGCTGTGCGGCGCGGCAGGATTTGCTGGACTGGCGGTTACGTGGATCTTCTTGCCCGGACTGCCCGCGCTGGTGGTAGGCGGGATTGTGCTGTATGTTCCCAATGCCTGGTTGGATGATAAGGTCAAAAGCCGCGGACGAATAATCGACCAACACCTGCCGATCGCCATCGGACGCATCTCCGCCGGGCTACTGGCGGGTGGCTCCGTTCCGGATGTGCTGCAGCAGGTTGGAGATTCGCTGGCACTGGAAAAGGAAAATCCGCTGACCCCAGAACTGATCCTAACCGCGACCGAGATGCGGGTAAAAGATCGCTTGGAGGCCTTGCGCAGCCTGGCCGCCCGTTCGCCATCCGTTTCGCTGGCCAACCTGGCGCAGCTGCTGGAAGGCTTTACCGAAGCCGGCGGACGATCCTATACCCAGGTATTAATGGATATCTCCACCCGTGTCCAACAGATCCTGATGGCACGCAATCGGGCGCAGGCCAAGGCTGGCGATTCGCTGGTTTCCGCCAAAGTGCTGCCGGCGGTGTTAGGGTTGATCCTGGCCTATCTCAGTTCCGATCCGATGGTGCGCAGTTCGCTTACGCAGCTCCCGGTGCAGATCGTGATTGGTCTGGCGATGGCCAGCATGGTAGCCGGGTATTTCATTATTCGTTCGATGATCATGGAGGCGGTCTAAATGCAGGCATTAATTCTACTCACCGGCATCGCCAGTTTCGCCCTGGTGATTTACCTGACCCTCGAGTGGGCGCCCAGTGTGCCGACCGGCCGCCTGGCAGAAACTTTAACACCCAATACAACGGCTTCGCAGGCCGGTTGGCGCAGATCACTTTCGGTCTTGGATAAACCTGTTTCGCGTTGGACCCCGGCCGGTTTCCTGCGCAAAACAC
The DNA here is from genome assembly GCA_038249405.1 of Anaerolineales bacterium. GTDB lineage: Bacteria > Chloroflexota > Anaerolineae > Anaerolineales > Villigracilaceae > UBA5195. The sequence continues at coordinate 4,832 of JBBRWF010000257.1, read as the reverse complement.
GGTCTGATCTGTATTGGGCGCAAATGGGTGAGCAGTGGGGCGATTGGAATGAAATCCAGTTCACCTCGCTGCGCTTTGCCCTGGCAGTAGCCGGCTTTGGATTGGGTATGGTGGTAATCGGCGAACCAGTGTTTGCGATTGTCGGGGCAATTGTGGGCTTCCAGTATCCAGCGATGCGCATGGGTGGCGTTGCCCGCAAGATGCGCCGGCAATTTATTGCCCAACTGCCCGAATACGTGCAGCTCGTTTCGGCGCAAATGTCGGCTAACGTCTCGATGGAAGAGGCTCTGCGCCGCACCTCTCAGGCACAGAGCCTGGTTGGCAAGTGGATGCGCAAAGTACTGCAGATGGCTCAAGGGCGAAACCTGATCGAACAGATGCAGCGCGAGGCGCAGGAGACCCAACTTCCGGAGCTGATCGGCATGGCTGTGCAGTTGGAATTTATTCGCCGGGGAACTGCCCAACAGGAACTGATGGGCCAGTTGGCGACCAGTATCGCCGCGGATTACATTGGCGCAGCCGAACAACGGGCGGAGAAGGTTGGATCGGAACTGGTGATCCCGATGGTGATCTTCTACTTCCTGCCATTTCTGGCGACTCTCTTGGTGGTGATCGGCTGGCCAATTGTGGCCGGGTTGGGGAGCGTGTGATGTTGCAGCGTAACTTGCTGAAAGACGCAGTCCGTGACCAATTAGGCTTCGCCTTTTTTGCCTTCGCTACGGTTGTAGCTGGCTTTTCTGCCTGGCAAAGCCCTTCCATTCTGGCCTGGTTATATGCGTTCCACAACCTGCTGCTGGCGTGGTTTTATATGCGGCGAGAGCGAGCGAAACGATATGATCGGGTTGGATTGTGGTTGGGGATGATCGCTGCGTTGCTGCCGACGGCCGTTCACAGCGATTCTTCCCCCTGGTATATTCTCTTTCCAGGTCTGGCAGGTTATGGTCTGATCCTATGGTCGCTGACGACTCTGGGGAAACGCTTCGGAATTGCGCCGGCGGATCGGGGGATTACCAGCCGAGGGCCTTATCGTTTTATACGGCATCCCATGTATCTTGGAGAACTAACCTTCCGATCAGTGATTATGTTCAACTCCAACACCTTGCTGGTTGATATCCTGTTATTCATTGTCCTAACAGGTATTCAGTGCTGGCGCATTTATCGAGAAGAAAAATGGATATTAGGATATGCATGTTATGTCAGAATAGTTGCATGGAGACTTTTACCTGGAATATGGTAATACTTTATCTTGATGGTCATGAGGTGCTTGTGGAGAAACAGCGTATAGCCGAGTTTGCCATTCAGTAAATACCCGAAAAGTTGTGGCAATATTGCACTGGCAAAAACGGCAAATGGATATGCCGAACTTTTAATGCTTTGCCGATAAATCCTTGGTTACATAGGCAAAGCAGTATGTCGAATTTACCGTTGTTGGGGAGATGTCGTTTTGCTAGAATGGAAAAAGCTCCAGACAAGCTTTTCGAGAAAGGTTTTCCAATCCATATGTTTCTTAACTGACAGGAACAGGAGGTGAGAAAAGCCGAATTCAGCTCAGTTCATTCTCGACGGTGGGATATATCATCAGCGCAATACACCGTAACCAACCATAATTACTTACTTTGCGAGGACCCATGAAAAGCTACAAATGGATCAATCTCTTTCTCATTCTTCTGATGGCCGGGGTAGCTGCATTTCAGGTGACCCGAGCCTCTGCTAACTACCAACTTTTCTCGGGAGATGTTCCTCCTGTAAAGATTAAGCTGCATAAAATGCCCAAAGCCGAAGCGGAGAGTTTATATAAAAAGGCCGTTACTTTAGCCGAAAAGTATGTAAAAAGCTACAAGTCTCAGCCAGGCGATTGGTATCACTGGCAAACCGTGGTTTCCGATCATTCTGCAGTTCAGATGGTCTACCCGGACAGTGCGCCGATTCCCGCTACCACGATCCATGAATCTTGGTACACGCTCAACCAGCAGGGCATGATTGAAAATGGTCTGTATCTGGTCAAAAATCAGGATGGGCAGATCCTTCAGCAAGTTGTCTACCGGCAGAATGTGGCTTACAATCTGACTTTTCCCGATATCACCCCGGTAAAAATGACAACGGACTCTTTTGGCTCCCAGCCATACTTCGACTTTGATTTCCTCAAAGATATGCGAAAATCGATTGATACAGACGCATTCACGAACCTGGAAGCGAAAACGATTGATATCGCTGGCAAACCCGCATTGCAGTTTGCACTCCAGTGGGAATACGAAACGCCTGTTAACTTCATCGAATTCTTAGAGCCAGCTCAGTCAGTCACCACGCGTCTGGCTTTTGATATCGAAACCGGGGCAAGCAATCATATTGAGACAACGTATCATTTGATCGATGGTACAGAAATTACCTCATCGTTGATCGTAACGCTCCTGGAAAAGCTCCCCTCTCTGCCTGGGGAAATCCAGCAGCTCGTTGACCAGCCTGTTCAGAAATAAGGAGAGAGCAACATGATCCATTCAAAGCGCACTACTACGCTGCTGATGACCTTACTTCTCATCTTCGGTCTTGTGTCCGTTGTCCAAGCGAACTGGTTGGGTACGATCCCAGGCACTTCGATATCCGCGCAAACTACTGATGAAGTTTACGTAAACAGTTCAACTCTATTTTCCAGTGCCACCGAAAGTTGGGCAAACCAGTCAATCGGCACGATTGGATGGACAACGCGCTCTAATCGACAAGTTTGTGGCGGGACCGTTGTCTACTCGTATTCGCTTCCGGCAGTAGCAAATTACAATACCAACGTAGCATATGTCGGACCTAGTTCCTCGACCTCAACTTTGAAAAGTTGCCCATATGGCGGAGCGCGTTCTGTCGGCGTCGCCACATACCATGAATTTAAGGTTTCCGGTGTTTCGCCATTTTATAAGACCGATGGAGATACGCTTCCAGCCCCCTGACGCTGTGCGGTCATCAACCGTCTAAAACTAGCCGAATTATCGTGGATGCCCATCTGGTGAATTATCACCAGATGGGCATTTTGGGTTCCAGGCAAAATGCGAGTAATCTTACGTTTTGCAGGGCCATAAAATCGATTGTGATTCAGCTCTGGATATAAGTGGTATACCCCTTCCATTGGTAATATTATAATGTCGTGATCCGTCCAATCCGTCGTATCCTTGAAATGTATAAATTTCCGGGAAATCCACCCCGGCCTTGCCTGTCCGATTTTGATGGAATCCGCGTTAAGTAATATAGAAGCGCTTCAAAGAGATGCCATAGGAGACAATACATGCGTGGATCGACCATAACAATTCAAATGAGCCAGCCCTGTGTCCAAGAGGATGAGGATCTGGTTTTGGCGGCGCAGCGTGACCGGTCTCAGTGCAAGCAACTTTACCTGCGTTGGGTGCAACCGATCTATCGGTACATCCTATCAATTGTTCGAAACCCTACCGATGCTGAAGATCTCACATCGCAAGTGTTCCTCAAAGTTTTTGAGGAGCTTCCCCGTTATCAACACCGTGGGTACTTTTCAGCCTGGTTGTTTTCTATCGCGCGGAATAAATCGTATGACTTTTTTCGAAGAGCCTCCCGAGAGATTCCTTTGGAAATGGCTGAACAGGTGCCAGTTCAGGTAGATCTGCTCGCCCAAGCAATTCAGACGGAGGAATTGCAGCGGCTGGGGAAGCTCATACGGTACCTGCCCGTCGAAGACCAGGAGTTGATCCGGCTCCGCTACATTGCAGATCTCAATTTCGCCGAAATAGGTATCATCCTAAAAAAACGAGAAGATACCGTCCGCAAAGCTCATTCCAGATTACTTGACCGGCTCGAAAGCCAGTTGGAGGCAGGAAATGCCTAACAAATCCCCTATTTCAATCGAAGAAAAAATTTGGACGGTAACGGTGATGCCGGAACCCAACCCGGATTTTGTCGAAAGCCTTTGGCAACAACTAGCGGAAATTCCCCAATCCAAGCCCTCTTTTTGGGATCACCTTTCGCGAACTCTCCGGCCTGCCATGTTAATTCCCGTCGTCGCCACAACCGTGATGGTTATGATGTTCTTGCTTGTCGGGCCCCAGCGTGTGATGGCGGCTATTGACATGCTTTTTAACTACCTTCCGGGCGTTGGGTTGGTAAACCACATTGATCAGGCATCTATTCTGGCCGAACCAGTACAACAGGAACGGGGTGCATATACTGTCATTGTGGAAAACATGGTCTCTTCTCCGGAACGAACCTGGCTCAGAATCAAAGTAGATGGCTGGCACGAATCGCCTGACTTTATCAATTATCCGGATCGACAACCAGGCTGGCCGTACCTGCAACTTTCTAACGGGCAAACCATCCAGGCGAACCAAAGCGACACATACGTTGGGGATGCTCTGTACGCAGAGTATCAATTTCCACCGCTCCCTGCCGGCACGAAAACCGTGCAACTGCTCCTATCGCAAATTCCGCAAACCCTCAAGGGCGAAGCGCCTGAAAGCTGGGACTTCTTGCTCAATCTTCGGCAGGCAAAACCCAAAGACAGCTTACCGGAAGCCTGGAGCAAACCTCGCACCAGTCCAATCGTGAATGGCGTGTCTATGCAACTGCTTCAGATCGTGCAAGAAGCGGATTCAACGTACCTGACCATTCGGTTTGATACCCCTATCCTCAATGACACCCTCTCCAGCGATTGGTTTTATCAGTTGTCTCTCAAGGATGCCCAAGGGCATATCTATCCGCTGCGGTTCGAAAAAAGTATTGGCGGGCGATCTGCGTTATTCCAAACGCGTTCATTTACCGGCCAAGAAAATTTACATCTTCAAGTAGATCGTTTACTGCTCATTGATGAGCCACAAGACGGC
>JBBRWF010000256.1:0-6671 GCA_038249405.1 Anaerolineales bacterium | reverse complement strand
GGGGTCAAACCGGCATCGGACCACACGCCAAAAATGAGCAGCACTACATTCCAAGCATTGAACCGTATTACAAGTCGTTAGTGGAATTAGCCAGGCAGTACAAATAATTGCCGCACTAAAAAGAAAACTTCATCAGGGGATATAAATCCTGATGAAGTTTTCTTTTTTTAATAAACCCATATTGTCTATGGAAGAACAACTTTACCCGGCAATTTTATTTTCACAACCAATTTTTCCCATATACCAGTCACCAATAATCCAGTTCGCCAAAAAGCAACAGCCGCCATACCGTGAGCAAATACTGCAAAGACTGGCGGAGTCTCGTGGGTGTAATAAATCCAACACTCGCGGGTAGTGCCCCAACGCTCCAGAAAATACCCCAGGGCCGAACCAGCCACAAATACGAGCAAAGCCCTGCGTTTGTCAATCGGGGTCAGAATGATCGTAGCACAAATCACCAGGGCTGCCTGGGTGTAAGATTTGTCAAAAGTAGGTGCAACAAATACCAACATTCCAGCAAAAAAACAGAGAAAGGTCAGCCAATAGGCTGCGTTGAAAATGACATTATCCAGCCTGGCGCTCAGCCTGTGCAGGCTGCGTGTAATACGATCAATGGAAAGCGAGGCAATCGGCCAGGCAGGAATGATCCAGAGCGGCGGACGCTCAGCCGTGTAATAGTGCCATAAATTGGTTTGTGTGCCCCAGCTTTCAATCACCAAACCACCGCACAGACCGACGAAAACGATCAAACCGTCCACCTTGAGATCCGCGCGAGACATGATAGTCAGAGACATAAAAGCAAAAACACCCAAAAGCAGCCAATCGACATTCGCATACCAGGGTAGGCGGCTGTCTGCGTAAGACAAATACTCTTCCACCAACGGCCACCAGATATACACAATCAAAAAACAGATGAGCAGGAAAGCACTCATCAAGTAGTAAGAATGGCGGGTAAAACCAAGAAGGGATCGGATTCTGAGCATGAACAGAAAGCTTTTTATAAATTATAAGGCATTCATATTATACCTGGTGATACCTTCGCAAATTTTAATGACAACTGAGAATTTTCAAAAGCTTGACTCGGGCTAAATTGACAAGACATTCTGGTGGTTGTAATTTATGATTATTCAGATAAAATAAGGACTAATAATAAATCCCGCCAATTTTATGTTAATAAATATGGATGGCGGCTGTTATTTAAAGTGCCCATAACGAAGGGCAATGCAATTCCCGATTAGGCTATTGGAAATTACAAGTTTTACTATACAATATTAATGGAATATATTTTAAATTGTACTTCAATGTTTATTCAAAAAAATTAATCAGCAAAAGAGGACATTGTGGCGCCAGTATTGAAAAAACTTCTGCTCGTTGTTCTATGCTTATCAATTTCCTTTGCACCCATGCTGTCTGCGAACGCACAGCAATCAGGCCTGGCAATCCGCGTCAGCATGGTTTCGACGCTGGAACGACCAGATGAGATGACGCTCAAGGTCTATTTCAGTGTATACGACCCGAAAACCGGTTTACCCGTTCTGGATATACAGCCCAAAAACTCATCAATTTCCTTGCCTCAAACAAACTTTACTGCACCAACTTCTGTGACCAAACCGGATGTGCCGATTTACATCGTTATGGTCCTGGATGCAAGCGGCAGCATGAGCGGCGCGGCTGAAGATCTCAAAAAAGCTGCCAAACTGGCACTCAACAATACACCTGACAATTCCGTTTTTTCGGTTGTTCAATTCAATGAAGATATCAAGCTAATCCAGGATTTTACCCAAAATATTCCGGCAGTCAGTTTTGCGATCGACCAGTACAAAACAGCAAACAAAGGCACCTGTCTATATGATGCCGCTTATTCGTCTGTCGAAGCGCTTCAAAAAGCACCTCCAGGCCGCCGCGCCATAATCCTTTTCACTGATGGGAAGGATGAAAACGCCAGTGGCAAGGTGTGCAGCAAACACACTTACATGGAGCTATCTGATTTTGCCCAGAAAGCCCAGATACCCATCAATACCATTGGCTTATCATACAAAGAAGGCGCCATTAACGATGTCGAATTAAAAGGCATCGCTGCCAGCACTGGCGGTTACAGCGCCTTCGCCAAACAAGATGATATGGGTACAGCCTTTCAGAATATCATGAATGGACTTAAAGCCCAATGGATGGTGGAAACACCCATTTATCCCAAAAAAGGCTCCAACCAAACTGTCTTTTCGCTTACTCTTAAGGATGATCTAACTCTTGGAGCAACATTCAACGTAGAATCGCTAACAGATTACCCCGGACCTCCCAGTCCAGTGAATGCCCGAATGGCTGGCCTCACGTTCAAACCTGAAAACCAGACGTACGATATTCAGCTAACCACAACATCTCCCGAGATGGTAGATTATGTAAAAGTTGAAGTTTGGGACACGAAAGGTGGGTCAAAAGTAGATGAATATACGTTTAAGGATATCAAGCAGAACAACACTTTCAATATTCCCACAAACCAGCTTGTTATCGGGCGGGAATACCAACTGCGCATGACAGCTATCAGCAAAAGCGACCAGACACGCTTTGCATGGTTTAAAGCTGAAGATGGTAAAAAGCTTAACGAATTGATCCACACTTTCACCTTTGACCCTTCTGCAGTTTTACCGGCCCTGGAAATTCAATCTGTTACCCAGCAAAATAATGACCTTGTCCTGACGGTTAAAACCACTAATTCTCAATTGATCGGCGGTTTTGACGGTTGGCTTGTGGATGAACAGACCAATACACAGGTTCCCAATTCAGAATTCACCAGCCAGGCATTGAGTTCAGACTCAGGCAAAGTGACCATTCCACTTAGCAAAGTCAAAGTTCCTGATGGAAAATATACCGCCATCGTGCGAGTACTTGGCAGCAATAAGCAGGTTTATTCCACCGCCCAGTATCCGGGAATTGTATATACGGCTAAACTTCCCAACCTGATACAGCTACTGTATGCCGCCATGATCGCTGCTCCAATTGTAATAATCGTCATCATAGCGATTATTCTTGGACTGGTCGGGTTCTTGATGATCTCTTCCCGCAGGGAAAAATCGATGTCGGGTACGCCTGTATTACAGGGCAGGTTGGGAGGAAAACTGCCGAGTGGCAAAACATCCGGGCCAGTCATTCCCGTTTCAAGCGATGAACCCATACCACTGCGCGGACAGCACCAGACACCTTCTGCGCCGCCATCCAGCCCGCCGCGCCAATCCGCACCAGCCAATTATCCAGCTCCGCCCGCCAACCCTGCACAGCCGCTTTCCCGGCCATCCTCAGATGCCACTATGATCGATTCAGGCCCCATGGCGCCTGCCCAGGGCGCAACCATGATTGGATCCACTCCACAAGCCCCTCGTGCCTTTCTGACGGTTGTGCAGTCTGGCGGCAGCGAAGCGCCTCAGGGCCAAATCTTAATGACCCAATTCCCCTATATGATTGGCCGTGCCGAAGGCTCACTGATCATCCCCGAGTCAAATATATCGAGGCGGCACGCCCAGATCACATATAACGAATCAACTCGTACTTTTTCCATTTCCGATCTCAACAGCAGCAATGGAACCAAACTGAACAACCAGCGCCTGGTTTCGGGCCAGCCTGCCCAGCTTTTCAACGGCATGTTGATCGGTTTGGGTCCCAATGTGATCATACGCTTTGATGTAAGTTGATCATTCAGATAAGTTTTATAGTTCAAACCGGTTGGCGAGATTTACGACAAACGACCTGAGAGAGATAATATGGATACAACCAAACTAAACTATGACGAACTAACAACCATCTCGAAAAAACTGCATGCAGAAGCGGATGATTATGCCCATTTGCTTTCAATTACGCGGCAGAAATTGGCCGGACTTCACGGTGAATGGGAGGGCGAAGCCGCGGACAAATTTTTTGATGAAATGGAAAATATACTCTTACCCGCGATAAAGCGACTTGGACATGGGTTGATAACCGCGCAAGATGTGTTAAACGAGATTGTGAAAACTATTTATGAGGCAGACATGGAAACAGCGTCTTTCTTCAAGAGTAGCGATGATTTCGGCGCAGCAGCCTTTGGAGGCGCACTGGGGGCGGGTATCCTGGGCGCAGCCGCTGGCGGGGAAGATTTTGGCGCAGGCTTATTCAACCAGGCAGGTGGCAATTCAACCACACCTGGCGCGCCCGCATCTGGCCCTGAAGCAGGCGCCGGAAGTAATGAAGCTGGTACTGGCTCTGGAGAAGGCGCTGGTGGCCTGGCTGGCAGCGCGGGCGGTAGCTCAGCGGCCAGCCCCGGCACAGCAGAAGCTTCCACAGCAGCAGAAGCAGCCACAACCCCAACAGAACCCTCACCGGCTGCGGCTGGAGGGGGTGGAGGCGGCGGTGGAGGCGGAAACAGTTCTGGTATTCAGGGCGACCTGAAAGGCATGGGGCTTGGTCTCGGCGGACAGCCTGCTGGTAGTTCAGCAGCCGGTGGCGCGAGCGGTGGAGCCGAAAGCTTGCCCGATCATAATTTTGGCGGCGGCTCCACTGGCGGAAGCGGGCAATCTTCCCAGAGTGGTGGAGGTGGCTCAGGTGATGGATCGGTGCCATCAGGAGGTGACGGAGGTCTTTCTGCTGGTGTAGCAGGTGTGGTTGGCAGCGCCGCAATTGGCGCTGCAGCAAAGGTACTTAAGGACAAGATGAATCAAGAAAAGTGAAAATTCAGCTAAGAAAGTTGATTACCACGATAATTACTAATTTATAAGTGCAATAAATCATAAATATTCGCGTAGAATGTCCTGTTAGGATTGGAGTACTACTTGACTTGTCATCTAAATAATGCTAAAGTAATAACGTCAACAGTAGCTATTCCAGAGGAGGTCGCCAATTCCAAAAAAATTCCATGCTTGGATGATGATATTAATCTGTTGAGGAGTGTTCCCTACCAGGGAAAATAGGAGTTCATCGCAGTTACCCAGATAGATTGAGAGGATGACAAATGGCTGATGTAACAAAACTAAATTATGAAGAGTTGCAGACGATCGTCAAATCTCTGCAAAATGAAGAACAAGAGATCAAAGCCCTGATGGAAACTACGAAAAGAAAGGTGGAAGCGTTACACAATAATCAATGGATTGGCCAGGGCGCTGATAAATTCTTCGGTGAAATGGAACAACTGGTCATCCCAAGAACCGGCAGAATGGTCTATGCACTCGATGTGGCTGGAAATGTCCTCAATCAAATCATGAATACCATTAAACATGCCGATGAAGAAACCAAGGGTTTCTTTGGTAATATGGGCTAAAGGAGAAGAATATGTCTGATAAGATTCGTGTTAATTATCCTGCCCTTGAAGAAATGGCCCAGCATATGCAGTTGTCTTCAGATCGACTGGCTCAAACTGCTGCCCTTGGAACTAAGATCGCAGCACAGATGCAGAACGGTGCCCTTGTAGGCGCGCCAGGCGATGTCTATGTCGCTGCGCTGGGTGTTTTTAGTCAGAAAGTCACCAAACTCAGCGAAAAGTATATGGAAGAGGCCAATGATATCCGCCAGGCAATGAACGATATGCGCGCAGCCGATACCGCCGCTGGAAATAAATTCTAAGGACGAGGTGAAAAATGGGTATATTTAGTTTTATCGCAAGTCAAGTACTCGGTCACGTCAGCCAGATCCTGAAACAAGGGGAAATGATCACAGGAATGGTGACCGACCCGTTGAAGGGAATTGTCAACAATGTGACTGGCGGTGCCTGGAAGGGCGATGGCGCCAACCGTTTCGCAAATGAAATGACCAGCGATGTATTACCAATGTTGGCACAAATATTTATCGCCCACTCATCCTTTGCTGCCGGTATTAAAAAATCGCACGACCGCATGCAAGGTGCTATTCAACAAGCTACGAACCAGGCAAATACGTTGAACGATGTCTTCAACAGTATTTTTTAAGCAGATACAAGGAGATATGACATGGCTGATGAAGTCTATATGGATATCCCGCAAGTCCAGGAAATGGTCAAAAGCTTTAAAACTTTTGGCGATGTTTTAGATGGCGTTGCCAAAGCTGTCGAAGCACTTGCCCTGGTGATGCACGCCGCAGCCTGGATTTCGCTTGGATGCACAGAAGCGATTGCTCGCTATCTGGACAGCATCAAACCGAATATCACGAAAGCTGCCGCCAAGATGAGGGAACTTTCTGGTGATATTGCTGGCGCAATCAAGGCCTATCAAGAAGGCGATCGAACCGGGTCAACTCGTTTTGCATAACGCCCGGTTTTCATCATAAAAGCCATAGGGTTGGCTTGACAGCGGACACTGCCCTGAAATGTGAACGTTATCGAATTGAACCGCTGGTTATTGATGGAGTAAATTTTTTCATAGGAGCATCGGGTGAGGATAATCTGTTTGAAATTTTTCTTACCCGAAACTTTGACTCACAAGTTCTGAATTTTTACAAAGAATCCGTGTCTGCGCAGGAGAAATCCACAACAGGCACGGATTCTTGTCCTTACCTGAATATTACATGCCCTAAACTCAATACCGCAAAGCAGGGCTTTTCATTCAGAAACAACCCGGCAGAATAATGAAATACATATATCGGGACAAATAATCAACGGGATACTGGACCTATGAAGCGAATTTGCCAGCGTTGTAATGTAATATCACAGGATTTCAACCTGTGGTGCCAGGAAAAATACT
>JBBRWF010000255.1:0-6682 GCA_038249405.1 Anaerolineales bacterium | reverse complement strand
GAACATGATGGTGATCCGGCCCGCAGTTCCGGGGTCTGTGGCGCGGACATCCAACCCTGCTTCGCTGCGGAAGCGCGAGATCACGCGGGTCAGGTCGGTGCGGGCGGTTGCGGGGATATCACCGGCCAGCGCCACGGTGATCGGGCCGTCAAACCGGCTGAGCACCGGCAGGGCGCGCCCGCTTTCCATGCGAAACTCAAGGTTGAGGAAATCGGCGGCCATCGCGGTGTTCGATCGCTGTGGGGCCGCGCTTTGGCCGCTGACAAAGCCTGCGGCGACCGGCAGGGTGGTCGCTATCCCGGCGTCAGGACTGTACCGCTTTGACACTTCGGACGACTGCATGGGCGCGCATGCCGCAAGGGCACACAGAACAAAAACCGGCATTAGGCGCATGAGCTTGGCAGCTTCTCGTCTGGGGAAAGGGCGCGAACGCCCCCTCGGTTCGGAGGTTGAGCACAAAGGGATCGCACCCCCCCAGGCGCGGTCCTCTGACCCGGTAGCCCCCGCGTTCATCCGCCCCCACCGCGAAGCCTTGCAAACCCATGGAAGCCAGGTAGCCGTTCAGGCCCAGGTAAGACTGCCATGTCTCCCAACTGGAGATAAAGCCGTGCACCATCACCACCGGGCGCGGACGAACGCGCAAAGTCAGAGAGGCGGGCGTCCCCTGCCCAGCCACCGCAACTTTCAGGGTGTTCTCAGCATGCGCGGCCCCGTCTATTCCCCAAAGCCAGCCAAGCGTTGGGAAAAGCGGGCTTGTGCAGGTATCCGAACCGGCTTTAATAGAACAACTAGCCACCTCAGAGATTATTCCGCCCAGAAAGAAAAGCGCGTCCGTATCAGCTGTCACATTTGCAGATAATTTCACGTTTACGCGGATGCTGTTGCCATCCACCAGGTCTGTAATTTCAACCCCATTTCGATCCAATACCCGGATGGTTGCATTACCAGCCTGTGCACTTGCCGATCCGGCAAGTGTGACTAAAAAAACGATCAAGGTGAAAAACACAGCTATTCTACGCATAGGGTCTCCTACAAGAATCAAAAAATCACGGTTAATGTCATTATTTATTGTACTGATTTTTCACTATAAAATAAAGACGCAAATGGTCTTATTTTCAATTCGAGCATTTTGATGTAGTATTAAACAACTTAATATTTCAGGAATGGAAAATGCTTTCGAATAATTCGCTCGTACTCGTCTGCCATTTGCCCACCCCGCGTGATCTGGAAATCGCGCGCGTGCTGGGCTGGTACCGCATCCCCCTGCGTACTGCTCCCAAGGTCATCGCCGTGGATTACCTGGCCTTTTACCAGCCTGGCAGCTTTGGCACACAGGCCGCACAGATCCAGTTTATCTCCCAGGTGCGCGGGCATGAACTCACCACGCGCGCCGAGCTGCTGCGCGATGAACCAGATCACCCGCGCGCGCGCGAAGAATATTTCAAAGTTCAACTGGGTGCGCTCGAGCGGCTGGCAAACTCCATAAAAACCGATAAATGGCGGCGTATCACTTTCTTTTACACCACCGGCGAATACTTGCTCAACGCAAAAACCATCAACGACCTGGTGGTTAACTCAGATGAGCGGCAGTTATTATGGCAGTCACTGCGCGAGCGGGCTGCCAACGAACAAACTTACAAAACCGACCTGCCAGAAATTGACCTGCCTCCCGAACTATTAATCGCACTGCTCGGCATCCACGAAATTCAAGCTCCCTACGAGCCAAACGAGGAAACCAATGGCACTCATCATTAAAAACGGCAAACTCATCACCGCCTGCGAAACCTTTAGCGCCGACATTCTGGTGGAAGGTGAAACAATCAGCCAGATTGGCACCAACCTTCAACATCCCAATGCAGAGATCATAGACGCGGCCGGAAAGTTCATCACGCCCGGCGGCATCGACCCGCACACCCATTTTGATCTGCCCATGTTTGGCACAGTCTCATCGGATGACCATTACAGCGGGCACAAAGCCGCGGCCTTTGGCGGCACCACCACGGTAATGGATTTCGTGGTGCAGGAACCGCAGGGCTTCAGGCATTCGGTGGATCTGTGGCTGGAAAAGGCTCAAAAAGCCGCCATCGATTATTCCTTCCACATGAACCTGACCCACCTGGATGATACTTTGGCAGCTGAAATCCCATCCCTGCGCGAGATGGGCATCACCACGCTTAAAGTTTTTACCGCTTACAATGGCCGTTTGCGCCTGGATGACGGCGGCATCTTCCGCGCCGTTCGCCTGGCCGGAGAAAACGGCATGCTGGTCATGTCGCACTGTGAAAACGGGGATGTGATTGAACAACTCATCCCCGAAGCGCTGGCTGCCGGGCACACCAGCCCGGAATGGCATGCGCTCACCCGCCCGTCCTGGGGTGCGATTGAATCAACGCTGCGCATGTGTGCGATGGCCCAACAGGCAAACGCACCCGTCTACATTGTGCACATGAACGTGGGCGGTGAGGCGGATATGTTGAAATACGCCCGCGAACGCGGCGTAAAGGTCATGGGCGAAACCTGCCCGCCTTACCTGTTTTTCAGCATTGACGAGCTGCGCCGTCCAGACGGCGCGAAGTGGATCTGCTCGCCGCCCATGCGCAGCGCCGAGGATAATACCCGTTTGTGGCAGGCGCTCAAAGACGGCACGCTGCAAACTATCGGCACCGACCACTGCGCCTTTTTCTTTGACGGCACCACTCCCATCTTGTATGAAGGCAAACCGGTTGCCATCCCGGGCAAGGAACTGGGCCGCGATGACTTCACCAAAATCCCCAACGGCCTGCCGGGTGTGGAAGACCGCCTGCCGGTGTTGTGGACGTATGCCGTAGGCACAGGCAAGATCAGCCCCAACCAGTTCGTGGCGCTCACCAGCACCAATCCGGCCAAAATATTCGGGCTGTATCCACGCAAAGGCGCGCTGCTGCCCGGCTCGGATGCGGATATTGTTATCTGGGATGCGGAAAAACACGTCAAATACGGCATCGCCCACAGTCACCAGCGTACCGATTACAATCTTTACGAAGGCTGGGAACTGACCGGCTACCCGGAAAAGGTGCTGCTGCGCGGCAAGTTGATTGTGGACGGAGAAAAATGGCTGGGCAAAGCTGGCGGCGGGCAGTTCCTCAAACGCCAGACCGGCGAAATCATTTAGGTGCTGCGGCTTCAACCGCGCCAACCCACAAATAAAAACATCCTTTTCTGGCCACGACGCCGGTAAAGGATGTTTTTGATGTAGGTTTTGAAATGCTGCTTATGCGGCTGCATCCAGGCCGGAAGCTCGGAGCAGTTCCTTCAACCTGGGGTGCTCCGCATACACACCGCGGCAGCGTTCCGGCAGAATGGCCGCGATCTGGCACATGATCTCATCTGTGTAGCTCTGCAAGACAGCATCCCGGTTTTCTTTTGGAATGGGCGGCAGAGTGAAAGGCTTGCCCGCCGTGAGTGTCACCTTCGACTTGCGAAAATGTTTTACATTCCCCCAAACCACCTCATCCTCGGTGCCGGTAATCGCCACCGGCACCACCGGAAAACCCGAGCGCGCCGCCAGGTAAGCCACGCCCGGTTTGCCTATAATCAGGGCACCGGTGCGTGAGCGCGTACCCTCAGGGGCGATCACCAGCGAATTTCCGGCTTCCATCAGGCCCATCATCTTACGCAGGGCTTTCAGATCCGGGTTAAAACGATCCACAAACAGAAAATTAAGCTCACGCCCCAAAAAGCGAATCCAGCCCACCTTTTCCCATTTCTCTGCCACCGGGATGAACATGTCATAGCGGTTAAATTGGTAATGAAACATGGCAATGTCGATTATGCCAATGTGATTGGTGGCGATCACAAACGCGCCGCTCTCTGGCACATTTTCAACATCGAATACTTCGATATCTGCAATGAGATTCAAAATTGAAATTACCAGCCAGCGGACAAAATTACGCATTGGCTTCCAATTCTTTCAAGCGGGGATACTCAGCATAAAACCCGCGGTATTTTTCTGGCAGCAAAGCGCCAATTTGGCACATAATCTCATCTGTGGCGGTTGCCAGGGCAGAGTCACGATCCTGTCCCTTAAGTGAGGGCAGGGTGAAGGGCAGCCCGGCATGCACTGTGATGTGCGTACGGCGGAAATGCTTGAGGTTATCCACCACCACGCGGTCTTCCGTACCGGTCAGCGCCACCGGCACAACTGGCCTGCCAGTTTTGCTGGCAAAGAAAGCAGCTCCGTGGCGCGCTTCCTGCATTGCCTCAGTTTTTGAGCGGGTTCCTTCGGGCGCAATCACAAAAACGCCGCCCTGCTTAAGGCGTTTCAATACCTCGCGAATGGCCTGCACATCGGCATCGAAGCGGTTAATAAAAAAACCACCCAGCGCAAGTACCAACGGACCAAATATCCAGTGCGTCTTGTATTTCTCAGCCACCGGCATGATTAGGTCTTCGCGCTCAATGGCATAATACAACAGCGCCGAATCCAGCCGACCCAGGTGATTTGCCGCCAGGATGAACCCGCCCGCAGGCAGGTTTTCATAACCAGTCACTTCCACGCGGGCAATAAAAAACAGCACGAAGTGAACAAAGATGCGAAAAAGTTTTTGAGCCATAATCCTGATTTTACAATAAAACTACCCGACAACATGAATATTGCCGGATAGTTAAGGTGGGCGAAACGAATTGCGTTAAAAAACGCTCTATGAACCGTATTTTGACACTACACGCTGGAAGATATCGTTGTCGTGTGGAGTAATACCCACAATTTGAAACCCGGCGTTGTACTGGGTGGGCTCCATGTCATCCCGTTTTTGCCAGCGGCTGCATGCGATGAACTCAATAAAAGCCCTGTCAGAAACACCCTCATCCAGATCAACCCGCAGATTATAGTTTTGCCCTACAATAATTGGTTGTGGGAGATCTGCCCTAAAACCCTGCTCACTCAGGTCTGCAAAATAGCCAACTAATGCATGGGTATTGAAATCCAGCACTTGAACAAAATAGGCACATTTTTTGCGTTTAATGTTTCTACGTTCAGCGCTCATAGCCAACTCCTTCACTTGCTCACCACTTAGATTCAGGGGTGCCGTACTTTGTAACGATCTTTTGAAAAATCTCATTGTCACCCGGTGATATGCTTACAATTTGAAAACCATCATTAAAACTAAACGGATCGGTTGCATCAGAATGAGCCCACTTGCTGCGGGCAACAAATATGATATGAGGCCGTTCAGAAATATCAATGGTTAAATCTAACCGAAAGGTATAGTCTTTGTTGACCAATAGCGATTCCGAACTATCCAACTTAAAACCGCGCGGACTGATATCGGCAAGATAGCCAGCCAGTTGTTGGGTATCATTATCTACAACGCGCATATAATACCCAAACTTGCGCCGTTCAAAATTTCTGCGTTCCGGTAACTTTGCTTTCTCTTCCTTCGCTTCGTTTTTGGAATCGTTTTTACGATCAAGCCACATGAGTTTATCCTTTCTACCTTTTTGATTAATTCTATTATAGGTTGTGTCGGGTCAAGTTTCAAGAAGAAACCTGAATTTGACCAATTGTATCTTTAAAAAGGTATCGTCGCAAAAAAGTGTGGAAGGTGACAGTCACCCTTTGTTTTCGGAGTTAAAACGCTGAAAACCAGGCGACAGTCACCTTAATCCACGAAATATTGAAAAGATACCTCAAAGCCTCCGTCCAAAATCGAAGGTATAATGTGTAAAGGCAATCAAGTCTGGCCCACTCAGCTGGCTGTGAAAAGGTTTTTTAGGGGCCCCTGGTAAGAATAACGAAAGATGACTTTAATCCCTTGACTCTATTTATGGTTATTGATAAGATTGTTATCGTTACCGTTATCGATAACAGTGCCACCGGAATAAACCAAAACCGGGGTGTGTTACAATAACAGTAATTGATTGCCAGAAACTTGGCATCAAACGCCTACTCTTTCACCCAAGTACGAAAGGAAAAGAAGAAAAATGAAGAAAAGCTTAATGCTCCTCGTTTCAATGCTCCTCGTAGTCTCCGTATTCCTTGGCGCTTGCGCCCCTGCTGGCGCTACTGAAGCCCCCGAAGTTGAAGTCGCTGAAGCCACCAAAGCGCCCGCCGCCGCTACCGAAGCTCCTGCCGCTGCCGCTGTCAAGACGGTCGGCATTTCCATGCCCACCAAGACCTCTACTCGTTGGATCTCCGATGGCGAGAGCATGGTCAAGGCCTTCGAAGCCCTCGGCTACAAGACCGATCTCCAGTTCGCTGATAATGATATCCAGAATCAGCTGGCCCAGATCGAAAACATGGTCACCAAGGGCGCCAATGTGCTCGTGATCGCCGCCGTTGATGGCAGCACCATGTCCGACGTTCTCCAGAAGGCACATGATGCCGGCGTGCTCGTGATTTCCTACGACCGCTTGATCACCAAGACCGCCAATGTTGATTACTACGCCACCTTCGATAACTTCGGCGTGGGCGTCATCCAGGGCAGCCAGATCGAAAAGGCACTTGGCCTGAAAGACGGCAAGGGTCCTTTCAACGTTGAGCTGTTCGGTGGTTCCCCCGATGACACCAACGCCTTCTATTTCTATGATGGCGCTATGTCCGTCCTGAAGCCCTACATCGACAGCGGCAAGCTCGTCGTACAGTCTGGCCAGATGGGTATGGACAAAGTCGGTACCCTGCGCTGGCTCGCCGCCACCGCCCAGG
>JBBRWF010000254.1:0-6685 GCA_038249405.1 Anaerolineales bacterium | reverse complement strand
TGGATGCCATTGCGGCAGAAAATCGTTACAAAATTGTTTTGGATATGACTGAGCTGGAATATATGTCCAGCGCCGGTTTTCGTGCACTGATCGCCTCGCAGCGCAATTGCAAACGCTATAATCGCGGAGAAGTGGTAATGGCCTGTGTACCGGCGAATATCAATTCCGCCCTCGAACTGGCCGGTTTCACGACCCTCTTCCGGATTTTCCCGGATGTTACCACTGCAGTCGGTGAGATTTAAGACCTGTTCTCAAATAAGCCGCAGGGAAAAATGACTGACCATCACTATTCTGTCCCTGCATGCTTTACAGGCACGGGTTATCCAGTTTTTCTTATCTAAAGACCAGGCCGCTCAGACGATTTTGTCAGAGCGGCTTTGCTTTATCCCACTTCAAGCGATTTGACCATGCCAACCAGGGTTTTCCCCGCTCAATTTGAATATTTGGATGCCATCCGCGACTTTGCTGCTGAAGCTGCGCGTCTGGCGGCTATGGATGAGAAGGATGTCTATAATGTTCAATTAGCTGCTGATGAAGCTGCTTCCAATATTATTGAGCACGCCTATGAAGGTGTTCCAGATGGCAGCATCGAGGTGAGCACCCAGGTGACCCGCGAAGCCTTGACCATCACGCTGCGTGACCAGGGGAAATATTTCGATGCCAGTGCAGTGGCCGATCCGGATATCGACTCTGCGTTGGATGATCGTGCAATTGGCGGACTCGGTTTGTTTTTTATGCGCAAGTTGATGGACCAGGTGAGCTTTGAAAGCCAACCCGGGCAGGGTAATTTGTTAACCATGGTCAAGCTCCGCGCCAACCAGCAGAAACCTGTAAAAAAGACCAGGGTAGGCTACGCGGATCTTTTTGATCTGGGCGGGAAAATTGTGGCGGCTGCCACATTCGCCACCCAGCGCGATTTGATTCTTGAAACGGCCGCCTCTTTGGTGAATGCCGGCGTGACGCTCTGGCTCAATGAAGCCTCTTTTCGCCTGCCAGACTGGGTGGAAAGTTTGTTCCCCGCCGAACCTCCCACAAAGTTGATGGCACTCGCGCATGAAACCGGCAAAACCATCCGCAAGCAATTGGAAGACACTTTTTCGATGGCGATCCCTTTCCGTCATGAAGAAAACGGATTGGGAGTGATTGAAATTCGTTGTTTACCTCCCGGAAAAATAAAACGCCGCGAACAGGATTTACTCGAAGGTCTGGCACGTACTGCATCAGTTGCCCTGATCGCCTGGCATCGCGTCAATGTTGAGCGTTGGAGGCTGGGCCAGCTGGGACTGGTGCGCACGGTTTCAGCGCAGATTGCCAACGAGCCCGATATCGATGAGTTGGCGCGCAAAGTGACCCGCTTGATCCAGGCTACTTTCAAATATTATTACGTGGGTATTTTTACGCTTGAACCCGGGCACACGCCTCTCAAATTTCGCTCAAGTACCGGCGGCGCAACCCGCCGTAAGGGTCGTTCCACTGAATTGGTTTTCGATGTTGAATTGGGCCAGGGCCTGGTTGGCCTGGCTGCCCAGACTGGCGAAGAATTGCTGGCCAACGATGTACGTATCGATCCCCGTTTTCGTCATATGGACATCCTGCCCGAGACCAGGGCCGAATTGGCACTCCCGCTCAAGATCGACGAGCGCGTTGTTGGTGTTCTGGATGTGCAGTCAGATGCTTTGAATGCCTTCCACCCGTACGACATGCTTGTCTTGCGTTCACTTGCCGATAGCGTGGCGATGGCCATCGAAGGCGCAAAGCTCTATGGTGATTTGCGCCGCCAGGCCAACCAGCTGCGCACCGTGGCTGAAGTCAGCAAGCAGATCACCTCCATTCTGAACCTGCGGGAACTCATGCAAGAAGTGGCCGAACTGATTACCACCCGCTTCAATTTCCCCTATGTTCATTTGTTTACCGTTCACAATAACCGCCGCCAGATCCACTATGAATCCGGTTCAGGCGCGCGTTCCGCCGCGCTCGAAGGCTATATTCTCAACCTGGATGATTCGGAAGGGATTATTCCCTGGGTGGCAAAGCATGGCGAGACCTTGATGAGCAATGATGTCAGCCAGGAACCTCGCTTTGTCCCTTCGCCATTGCCGCCTTCCAACACACGCTCTGAATTGACGGTTCCCTTGATCTTTAACGGCCAGGTGCACGGCGTGCTGGATGTTCAATCTGACCAGTTGAATGCCTTTACTGAGCAGGATAAGTTGATCATCGAAACCCTGGGCGACTCTATCGCTACCGCAATTCGCAACGCCGATCTCTACCGCTCGGAACAATGGCGGCGCCAGGTTGGTGACAGCCTGCGCGAAGTGGCGGTTCTGCTCTCTGCCAATGCCAGCCTTGACCATGTGCTGGATGCCATCCTTACCGAACTTGAGCGCAACCTGCCGTCTGATGTTGCCGCGATCTGGCTGTTAGATGAAGAAGATCTTTACTGCGCCGCTGTGCACGGCGCGCGCGCCTCTTACCTTGAGCGTGCCCGTCAGGATTACCCGGATGCAACCGGCATGCTTGCCAATGCCTTGCTCTCCCGCCAGCCTTTTATCCGCAAAACTGCCGATCTGCATGGCCCTTCAGCCCGTGCCGCCGGTTTTGATACAGATCATTCCGCCATCGCTGTCCCTTTGCGTATAGGTGATCAACCTGTCGGGGTGCTTACGCTAGCTCATCACACCCCCGGTCGTTATGGGCATGAAGCCCAGGCCATGACCACCACCTTTGCCAGTTACGCCGCGGTTTCCATTGAAAACGCGCGCCTGTATGATACTTCTCAAGAACAGGCCTACGCCTCAGCCGCCTTGTTGCAAGTCGCCCAGGCGGTTGTTAGCCTCTCTGATCTGGACGAAATCCTCGGTACCATCGTGCGCATCATGCCAATCCTGGTGGGGGTTGAACGCGCCGCCATTTTTACCTGGGATGTTTTTCAGGAGGTGCTGCGCCCTGCCCAGCAGTATGGCATTCCTGATGAAATGTTGGCCCAACTCTGGCGTACTTTCACACCCGAGGAATTTCCAATGCTGGCGGCGGCGCTTGACCAGGCCCAGCCTGTCATGTGCCAGGATGCCCATCTCGGCCCTGAGAACTGGCTATCCGCCTTTCCATGCAGCCCCCAGGAACTCGAATCCGTTACCTCGAGCGATGACCGCCTGCTGGTGGCTCTGCCTTTGGTGCTCAAGGGCGATGTTTTTGGAATTTTACTCGTGGAAGAAGCCATGGGCGGCCGGCGTTTCCGCAATCGCCGCCTGGAGATTCTAAACGGTGTTGCCCAGCAGATTGCCCTGGCCATTCAAAATGACATTTTTCAACAGGAGATGGTCAGCCGCCAGCGCCTTGAAACCGAAGTTATCCTGGCTCGCCAGATCCAGGAAACCTTTATTCCAAAAACGCTGCTTGCCCCCCCCGGCTGGGAGCTGGATGCGCGCTGGAGAACCGCTCTGCAAATGGGCGGCGATTTCTACGATGTCATTCAACTGCCGGATGGCCGCCTGGGTCTCTTCATTGCGGATGTTGCTGATAAGGGGATTCCTGCTGCACTCTTTATGGCGCTTACGCGTACCCTGATGCGCGCCGCCGTTTTGCAAAGTAATTCCCCCGCCGAAGCCCTGCGCAATGTAAACGACTTGCTATATCCCGACTGCGAACAGGGCATGTTTGTCACCGCTGTTTACGGCGCGCTTGACCCGCAAACCGGTCTTTTTACTTACGCCAACGCCGGTCACAATCCGCCTCTGTGGCTGCACGATGGACACATTGATCTGCTTGCCCGTACTGGTGTGGCTCTGGGGGTCATCGAGCGCGCCGAAATGTTCGAGCGCTGCATTGAGCTTTCCGCTGGTGATTTGCTCGTGTTCTACACCGACGGCATAACCGAAGCTTTTTCGGCCGAAGGTGAAATCTTTGGCGATCAGCGCCTGCAGGAAATCTTAACTTCCCATACTGACGAGCATGTGGAAGAGATCTTGACCCGCCTCGATACCGCAGTCACCGACTTCGTCGGCGATTACCCGGTTTCGGATGACATCACCCTGATCGGTCTTAAGCGTATTGAGTAACCCAACAAGTGTCCACAACAACAAAAAATCCCCGCCATCATTTTGAAGGCGGGGATTATATTTTCATTTATTCAATTTTCAATATCTTTAGCCGGGTCACCCCGTTGGGTGTCTTGGCCTCCACCACGTCGCCCACCTTGTGATCCATCAGCGCATGTCCAAACGGGGATTCGTGCGAGATTTTTCCTGCGCGCGGATCGGCTTCTTTTGCGCCGACAATATAAAACTGTTCGGGTTCGTCAGCATCTTCCTGTACGGTGACTCGCAAGCCCACCGAGACCGTGTCCCGGCGCGCGCTGCCGTCCACGATGATCGCCAGGCTTAACGTGTACTCAAGCTCCTGGATCTGGCCCTCAAGAAAGGCCTGATCCTCTTTGGCTTTGTGATAATCAGCGTTTTCAGACAGGTCGCCCATTTGAATAGCATCGCGCAGCCGTGCCGCGATCGACAGGCGCTGCGGGCCTTTTAGCTCGGCCAGTTCAATTCTGAGCTTTTCAGCTCCTTCAGGGGTCAGGTAAATTGGTTCAGTCATGGCATCCTCTTCTTGAAAATACAAAACTCCGGGTGGTGGTTCCTGGCCCGGAGTTTGATGAGTATGGAAAAATACTCAGGGCTTTAGGAATGGATCAAACAAACGTTGGTGTTCTTCGATCGCAAATCGATCTGTCATACCGGCGATGTAATCGCAAAGTGTGCGCTCCAACCCGCGCGTGGCGATAATCTTTTGGTATTGCGTTGGCAGCATCGCAGGTTCATTCTGATAGGCTTCAAAGAGATTTTTAATGATGTTCTCTGCCTTCACCTGCATGCGCACAACCCGGTAATGCCGGTACAGCTTCTGGTAAAGCAAATCTTTTACTTCACGGTTGCGCCGCTGCATGTCTTCACTGTAGCCGATTACATTGTGAGATAATTTCTGCAAGTCCAGCGCCGACTTTGCGCCGCTCAATTTCAGCCGCTGATCCGTTGCCTGTATCATATCGGTCACCATCAGCCCTACCAGGTGCCTGATCATGCGGTGGCGTTCAATATCATCCAGCGTTGGGCCGCGCCAATTGAAGGTTTCCTTCAAAATTTGCCAGAGCGCGAGCCCTTCCAAAATCTGCGGGCTGATCATGCCCGAGCGCAGCCCGTCATCCAGATCGTGCGTCGTGTAAGCCAGCTCATCCGCCACATTCGCAATCTGCGTCTCAAGGTTGCCGCGCAGCTCCGGGTTTAAATCCCTGGCATCCGAAATATCATACTCAGATTCGTGCTTGACGATCCCTTCGCGCACTTCCCACGAGAGGTTCAAACCCGGGAATTCAGGATAGCGCTGTTCCAGTTCAGTCACAATACGCAGCGATTGCTTGTTATGGTCAAAGCCGCCCGCGTCTTTCATCAAACGCGCCAGCGCTGTTTCACCCGAATGCCCGAAAGGTGAGTGCCCCAGATCGTGCGCCAGGCAGATCGCCTCCACCAGGTCTTCATTCCCACCCAGCGCGCGCGCCAGGGTGCGCCCGATCTGGGCCACCTCCAGCGTATGCGTCAGGCGCGTGCGGAAGTAATCGCCTTCGTAATTGATAAAGACCTGCGTCTTGTATTCCAGCCGCCGGAAAGCCGTCGTATGTAAAATCCGGTCGCGGTCGCGCTGAAAAGCAGTCCGGTAATCTGGTTCGCTGTCCAGGTAGGCGCGCCCTTTGCTGTTCTTCGAGCGCATCCCATAAGGCGCAAGTGCTTTGTCTTCCAACTCTTCGAGCATCGTTCGTTCGAAGTACATGTTTTACCTTTCATCGCATGGACTGTAAGACTGTCCAATCCCTTGCGCTTTTGCATCTGTCTGGCGAAAAATACGCACACCCACGCAAGCTTTCACCTGTGAGTTCAAATTCGAAGGCTTTTGACCGCTCTTCTCTTTGTGGTCGCTTTATTCGCTTACCGTGGAATTTACTACCACCTCATTTTACCCGTCCAACCCTGTGACGTAAAGGGTAGCCTGTGGGCGTGATATGTCTCAACCTTCCAATAACCAATAAAAAAACACACGGTTTGAAAACCTCACATCCAGGTGTCTCAATGGTGGGCCAGTGGGGTCGAATTCACACAATTTCTCTAGCAGGTGATCTTTAGCCCGCATCCGCCGAATCCGCCGTCGGGGAAAAATCCCCGAAAGCGTGGCCAGCGCCCGCACTTGCCACAGGCAGCGGGCATGGTGTTAGCCGGGTTTTGCAAGACGCTTTTGACATTAACAATTTGCTGCATGTCTCGGCGGGTGGTTTATAACTCATGAATCTAATTCATGGGCTACGGATTAGTTAGTGGATGAATTGGAGCACAAGCGTTTTGCAATTCATCCCACACACATTGTTGCCCGGTTACAAATCGGACACTGATAGTTCCCGCGTTCCAACCTTGAAGACTGCTCTTGGCGCTTTCTTTTACCTTTGGACAAATTCCTTAATGGTGGTTTGGTCATTGAGATCGCTTATGTATAAGGTGTATTGAAAGTTGATAAACTCAACAGCAAAATGGTTCCAGGAATATTCGCTATTCGCTTCTACTTTTAAAGTTCCTCTTATCCCCATAGACCCCATTGCAAAAAAGGCGTCTTTAGCTCGCTTTTCAACTTCAGGTGGAGGCGGACCTGG
>JBBRWF010000253.1:0-6700 GCA_038249405.1 Anaerolineales bacterium | reverse complement strand
GTTGTAGCCATACAGGCGCTCGAAGGCCGCGTTCATATCCAGCAGTTGGAGGGTTTTGAGATCAAAGATGCAGATGGCATAGATTTCATTGTCGAAGATTATGCGGTATTTTTCTTCACTCTCGCGCAATTCAACTGTGAGCTGCGCGGCCATGCGGTGCGCATTGACGCGGGCGCTGAGGATGGAAAGTATGAGCCAGAAGAGCAGCAGGTTGATAACGGTGCCGCCAATTAAGAACCGCCAGAAATTGTTGTAATCTTCGCCAGATTCCAGACCGCCCTGCTGGGTGACGCGCAGCGTCCAGTGCTGCCCGCCGAAATCGACCGGCAGAAGAACGGTGAGGTGATTGTTAGATGCGGCGGGTGCCTGCCGCGGGGTGAGGCTGTCGTAAAGCAGGCTGTCTGGTGTGGGGGTTTGTCCGTCGTAGACTTGCAGGTTGATCTGGTGGTCCTGGAAGTTTTGCTGCCAGTTGCGCAATGTGCCGCTCAAATAGTCGTTCATGCGGTAGGGGCTGTAGACCCAGCCCTGAAGGGCGGCGCGGCGCTGCTCGACGGTATCGATGGGCTGCCCGTTGCGATAGATGGGGATGTACATGAGTGTGCCAGCCTGCACATCCCGGGTGGTTTCCTGTACCAGGGTGACTTTGCCGGAGAGGGCCACGCTGTTTTCGTCACGCGCGCGGGTCATGGCGGCGTTGCGCACAGGTTCTGAGAACATATCGTAGCCAAAGGCGCGCAGGTTGCGGGTTGTGAAAGGCTCGATGTAAAGGGTGGAGGTGTAAAGATCGCGTTCGCCGGAGGGGCGTACAGTGTATTCGGGGAAGCCCTGGCTGCGCATATCCTGAATGTGCTGTGCCAGCTGGTCGCGGGGAATGAGGATCGCAAAACCAATGCCCTGAATGCCAGGCAGGTTTTTATCGATGTCCAGTTTTTGGGCGAAGGCCTGCCATTCCTGGCGGGTGACTTCATTGGAACCAGCTAAAAGCGCGGCGGCGCTGCGCAGTACCAGGGCGCTATGCTGCAAGCGGCTGATGATATTGATCTGGATCTGGTTGCTGGTGAAGTTTAAATCACGTTGGGCAGCGTCTTCCGCGGCTGTTTTTACACGGAAGGCGGTGGTGGTGGTGACGGCAAGGCCGATTAATAAGACAGCCAACGCCAGCAGCAGGTTGCGCCGCGAGGTGCCGCGCACCAGGTTTACCAGGCTTTCACGCCTGGATATGTGCTTGAACCGGGGAGCATTTGAGGCCGGGCTATTGGTCTGGTTGGTCTGGGCCATGGGGCGTTCTCATTAGTAATTCAAAATTCACCAGAATGTTCACACTCGGCAGAGTGGTGGCAAATTGCAAAAGCTATTGTGAAGTTTATCACTGAGCGGGTGGGGCTGGTATGCGTAATACTACGTAGAAGCGTGGGGGGTGGGGATGCAGTTCATTGCGCAGGGGGCGATTTGCCCGGCGGTGATGGAGGCGGAGGTGGAACGGCGGCGGGTTTCGGTAGAGCCCATCACTTGCTCCTATTTTGGATCCTGGCGGGTGATCTTGACGCGGCGGTCGAGACGCATGGAGCATAGCAGGTCATAGACATCGGTAGAGGTTTGTACAATGGTGAGGCGGCCGTCAATTCTTTCGAGTGAATTGTGGGCGGCGATGAGCAGGCCGATGCCGGTGGAGTCGAGGCTTTCGAGATGGGTGCAATCGACCTCGATGAAGATCATGCCGACTTCGATGAGGCGCCGGATGACATTTTTTAAGTTGGGTACGTTGGCTGCCACCAATTTATCACCAAGCTGAATGTTTGCATGATTACCTTTTTGGGTGATAACGGGGTCAGCCATGCTGATCTCCTTGTTCAAAATTTCGTATCAGATGGATACTATTTCCTGCGGGGTTGTATGTGGTTGAGTGGGCGTAGAGTGCGTAAATTTGCAGTCCGCGGCCCGATTCCAGGTTGTCATGTGTGGGGGAGGTGGTTTCTTTGTGCCAGTCAAAGCCGGGGCCGTCATCTGATATTTCCATGACGGCCTGTTCATCGGTGATCTCCAGGCGGCAGGAGAAATTTAGCAGGGGGTCTTCTTTGCAACCATGCAGAACGGCGTTGTTGAGGGCTTCGCGCAGTAAAAGCCGCAGGGCAAAGCGGTCTCTTTTGGCGGGCACGTATCTTTCAAAAGCGAGGCCTGCCTGGGCGCAGACTATTTCCACGTTTTTGAAAACAGCCGGAAATTTCCAGCGTAAGCGCGGGCCTGGTTCAAATTCGTTCATAAGACCTCGAAACCCAACAGCACGGCGTCATCATCCAGAGTGTTGGTACCAGGGAAAAGGGCGTTTTGAATGGTTTGCAGCAGGGCTTCAAGCGGCTGGGCGGCATTTGCTTCGATGAGCCTGAGCAGGTTTTCCAGGCCAACGCGGCGGGGAATGGGACCGTTTTGATCGCGCTCGATCAAGCCGTCTGAATAGAGGTAGATGCGGCTGCCTTGTGTGATCGGAATTTCGCACACATCCAGCACGACACTTTCATACAGGCCCAGACCGTCGCCGTTTTGCGGCACAATTTGGGCTTTGCCGTTGGCATGCTGGAGGATGGCGGGCGGGTGCCCGGCGTTGACCAGGGTGAGCAGCATGCGCGATTTGTTAAGACGAGCATAGATGAGGGTGGCGTACTGGTCTTCTTGCAGTACGGGGCGCAGATGCTGGTTGACCAGGTTCAGGTTCTCGAGGGGGGCGTAGAGCATGGAGACGTTCTGGCGCACAAGCGCTTTTAGGGCGGCGGAGGGCAGGGCGGTGCTGGCTGAATGACCGCTGATATCTGCGACGAGGTAATCGTAAATATCGGCGCCGGAGTGAATGACGTCATAAAAATCACCACCCGCGGCTTGCGCGGGCAGGTAAAATACGGAGAAATTGGCTTCGGGGAAATCCTGGGGTTGGACGAGGATATTTTTTTGGGATTGGCTGAGCTGTTTGAGCTGTTCGAGGCTGGCGGCTACCATGCTGGTGTAGGTGTGGTACATGCGTATGTGCAGGCGGACGCGGGCGATGACTTCCTGGTGCTGGTAGGGCTTGGTGATATAGTCTTGCCCGCCGGCGTTGAAGCCGTCAATTTTTGATTTGAGGTCTTCGGCGGATGAGATAAAGATGACCGGGATGTTGGTGGTACGGGCGTTGGTTTTGAGGGTTGTGCAGGCGGTAAGGCCGTCTTCTTCTGGCATCATGATATCCATGATGATCAGGTCGGGCTGTTCACGTTCTGCCAGTGTGCGAGCTTGGCGACCGTTTTCAGCAGTTATCACGAGAAAGCCTTCTTTGCGCAGGATTTGCTTAAGAATCAACCTGGAGGTGGGGTCGTCATCTACAACCAGGATGTTGGAAATGCTGTTTGGTTTGGCCTGACCGGTCATGTTTTCTCGTTTTAGCAGGGCGTAGAAGTATGGGAAGGCGATCCCAACCAGGCGTATTTGGATATGAAATTTACGCCTTATATCCTCGCGAACCTATAAGGTATTCTATTGTCTAGTTTAAGGTGTGTCTATTTTGAGTGGATAAAAAGCACATAAAATTCGGGTAAATATTATAAATGGCGAGACAGGCGGGCTGCTGATGACATTTTATGTGATTAGCAGGGGCAGGTGGAGGGTGAAGCGGCTGCCCTGGTTGGCGATGCTCTGGACGGTGATGCTGCCGCCGTGCAATTGGGCCAGGCGCTGGGCGAGCGCCAGGCCCAGGCCGGTGCCGGGGTACTGGCGTGAGAGGCGCGCATCGAGCTGTACGAAGGATTGAAACAGGCGCGGCAGGTCTTCTGGATCGATGCCGATGCCGGTATCCCAAACGGTGATGCGTGCCATGCGGTTGGCGGGGTCGGCGCCGGGGGGCTGTGAGCGGTCGCAGCTGACTTCAATGCCGAGGCTGCCGTCAACGGGCGTGAATTTGATGGCATTGCTGAACAGGTTGGCGAGCATCTGTTTGAGGCGGCGCGGGTCGGCATTGACCAGGATGGGTTCATCGGTGATGGAGAAGCTGGATTGCAGGTGCTTGCTTTCGATTTGCGGAGAGATGTTTTTGAGGCTGGACTGGCAGATTTCTGCCAGTGAGCAAGCGGTGGAGGCGAGCGAAAACTTGCCAACCTCGAGCCGGGAGAGGTCGAGAATATCGTTAATCAATTCGAGCAGGTGCTGGCCGCTATCCTGGATGTGGCTGAGGGCATTTTGCTGGCGGTCGGTGAGCGGACCGTAGCCGGGCAGCTGCAATACTTCGGAGAGGCCCAGGATGCCGGTGAGCGGGGTGCGCAGTTCGTGGCTCATGCTGGCGAGGAATTCATCTTTCATGCGCGCGGCTTTTTCGAGGCCGAGGTTGGCGGCTTGCAGTTCGGCGGTGCGCTCTTGAACGTGCTGTTCCAATTCCTGGTGAGCATCGCGCAGATCCTGTTCGGCACGCATGTGCTCGGTGATATCTGAGAACAACACGGCAAACTGGCGCGGAGCAGGCTGATAGGCAAAGACTTCATAATAGCGCTTGATTACCTGAGAATAGTTGGTAAACCGGTAAGGTTCGCCGGTGAGCGCCACACGACCGTATATTTCTAACCACTTTGGGTCTTCTTGAGGAATGACTTGACTTTGAAGCCGGCCGATCACCTCGGCGCGCTGCAAGCCCGTCAAAAGTTCAAATGCTGGGTTAATCTCCAGGAAACGGTAATCGCAAGGATTACCGTTTTGATCGCAAATGATTTCTTGCAGGGCAAAACCCTCTGTCATACGCGTGAACAGCAAGCGAAACTTTTCTTCGCTTTCGCGCAGGGCATCTTCCATTAATTTGCGCTCGGTAATATCATGGATGGCGCTGATGAGATGGGGCTCGCCGCGCAGGGTGATGAGACGCGCAGAAATTGTGCCGGTAAAGGAGCTGCCGTCTTTGCGCCTGAAGGTGGCTTCCAGGTTTTTGCAGATGCCCTTATCGGTGAGGGCGTTGACCAGGGTCTGGCGGTCTTCATAATTTTGCCAGATGTTGAGTTCGCGGCTGGTTTTGCCGAGGCACTCCTGGCGGGTATAGCCGTTCAGCCGGGTGAAACCCTCGTTCATGTTTATATAAATGCCGTCGCTGAGGCTGGTGAGGGCGACGGCATCGGGGTTGGTGTTGAAGAGCAGTTCGGAGGTTTCGCGGGCTTCGAGGTTTTCTGCGTTGATCCGTTCGTTGATGAGCAGGATGAAGCCAAAAGTTGTCAGCACGCCAGTGATGAACACCTCGGAATAAGTGATGATCTGGATGACCGGGTCGGTAAAGAGGCTGGCAGCGGGGTCTACTAATGGGAAAGCGGCGCGCACGATCCAAAATACGCTCTGGAAGGCGATTACGATTGAGATGAAATAAGCCGAATAATGTATGGAGGGTGTTCTGTACTTGAGGATGGCGCGTGTGGTGAGCAGGGCGATCAGGGCCATGGCGAGAGACAGGCTCGTGCGCCGCAGCAGGGCATTCTCTTGCAGGGTGGCGTATATGGCGATGAGTGTGATGACGGCCCAGAATGCGAACAGCCAGGTGCGCCGTTCGCGCTGGCCCAGGAAGCGCAGAATGCCGATGTAATATAGTACACTGCCGCCGATGAGGGCGGCAGTGTTGCCAGCCTGGCCTAGATGGATGAGGTTGGGATTGCTGCCCATGAAGTTGAAGAAGAGTGCGGCCCCCGTCAGTACGGTGCCCAGGGTCCAGCAGCCTGGCCCGGAATATTGTTTGTTCATCAAGAATTCGACAAACATGATGATGACCATCAGAAGGATGGCAAAGCTAATGACAAGCGCAAGGGTTTGAATATCGATATTCATGTCTTCCCTGAGGTTGACGGGCGGGGTGGATTTTTGTTGAGGTGGTGGAAGGCCGGGGAAAACCGTACTTAAACTAAGTATAGAATATCACAAAATGCGGGCTGGATGGTTGCAATTTGGGCCGGATTTCTAGATATTTAGCAGGCTGTTTGGCAGGGGCATTATGTTCAGGTCTGGTTTGATGGGGTACGAAAAGGCGGCATTCAGGTTAGAATATTAGTAGGTTTGTATAGTTTTGCGCGGATGTATGATGGCAAGCTGTGCGGGAAGAATTGCGTGAAGGTGTACGGCGCTGGCTAAGGTGTTTTTAAATGAAGAGCCTGCTTCTCCGACTGGGGAAGCAGGCTCTTTTTTGTTGATGAATATTAGAACATTTGTTCCTAAATATTGACAATGGGGGAGTATGGCAATATACTGGTGTTGATTTAAATATTTCCGGCGGGTGGATAGGCTGGCGGAGGTTGTGGATGCGCTTCCTGATTTCCCGCTGGAGGCGCTCTATTTTAAATGTAGAGCACATGCTTTGCAGGCTGTTTTTCAAGCGCTGAAGGGTGTTATTTGAGGCAGAATGAGCGATTCTTTGAAGGTGGATGGTTTGAGCGGGGTGATGGCGAAGGTGATTTTGGTGTTTTTGATGGAAGCGGGAGCGTTATCGGTGCGCGATCTTTCTGCGCACACGGGTGTGACGGATGCTAAAACGCTGCGGCTGGCGTGTGATGAATTGTGCCGGGTGAATGGTTTGCTGGAGCAGCGCCAGGGGGCTTACGGCCGCAGGAGTTGGGCGCGTTCGGGCTTGTTGACGGCCTGGGGCAGCGCGTTGGCCGGGCAGGTGGGGGAAAAGCCCCGAGATGGCGAGCCGGTTGCGGCGCGGGATGGTGAGCAGGTG